>CAZPQL010000058.1:0-18414 GCA_964588725.1 uncultured Rhodobacterales bacterium | reverse complement strand
ATACAGCGCACCCGGTTCTGGATCACGGATTTGTGCGGGTGATCGACTATATGGGCGACGACAGCGCGATTACACAGGCCGCACGGGTGTCCTACGGGCGCGGCACCAAAAAGGTCAGCAACGACGCCGGGCTGATCCGCTATCTGATGCGCCACTGGCATTCCACACCGTTTGAGATGTGCGAAATCAAGCTGCATGTGAAACTGCCGGTGTTCGTGGCGCGCCAGTGGATCAGGCACCGCACCGCGAATGTGAACGAGTATTCGGCGCGCTATTCGATACTGGACCGCGAGTTTTACATCCCCGCGCCGGAAAATCTGAACGCGCAGTCGGTGGTCAACAATCAGGGCCGGGGCGAGACGCTGGAGGGCGACGAGGCCGCGCGCGTCCTTGATATTCTGCGCGAGGACAGCGCGCGGGCCTACGATCATTACGAGGATATGATGTCCCAGGACGGGCAGGCCGGTCTGGCGCGCGAACTGGCCCGCATGAACCTGCCAGCCAATGTCTATACCCAGTGGTACTGGAAGGTCGATCTGCACAACCTGTTCCACTTTATGCGGCTTCGCGCCGACGCCCACGCCCAATACGAAATCCGCGTCTACGCCGAAACGCTGTGCAAGATTGTGGCTGACTGGGTCCCGCTGGCCTATAGCGCGTTTGAAGACTACCGGCTGGGCGGCGCACAGCTTTCAGCGAAGGCGGTGGAGTGTGTGCGGCGGATGGTTAAGGGTGAAGAGGTCACGCAGGAAAGCAGCGGGATGAGCGCCGGGGAATGGCGGGAGTTTGAAGCCGTCATTAAGGAATAATAAACCATAAGACCGCCCAAATGGCCGTGCCAATTGACACAGCTAGAAAAGTTCTGTACACAGTACGTACCATGTAACGAAATGATCAAATCCTTCGCCTGCAAGAAAACCCGCGCCCTGCATGACACCAGCACTGTGCACCGCAATTTTCGGGCTTTTGCGCGTCAGGCGAAACAAAAACTGATGATGCTAAACGCCGCAACTGCCTATGTCGACTTGACCAGCCCACCGGGCAACCGGCTTGAAAAACTAGGTGGGGACAGGGCAGGCCAATCCTCGATCCGCATCAATGACCAATGGCGGGTTTGCTTTGTCTGGAGAGAAGGAAACGCCCACGATGTCGAAATCTGCGACTACCATTGACCCCATTCACCCCGGCGAAATCCTGAAAGAACAGTTTCTGGATGAATACGGCATCAGCGCCACGGTGTTTGCCAAAAAGCTGGGCGTGCCGCCCAATCGCATCACCCGGATCATCGCTGGCAAGTCGCGTATTACGGCGGACACGGCCCTGCTGTTGGCGGCGGCACTTGGCACCACGGCAGAGTTCTGGCTGAACCTGCAGATGCGGTATGATCTGGAAGTGGCGCGGGGGGATGATCGGACTGCGCGGCGGGTGGCGGGGGTTGTTGGCAGGGGGCCGGTTTTTGCGGTGGCTGCGGAGTAGGGTGGGCGACTCTCGTCAAAGGCGATGGATTGTGTTAGGCGTATGGTAAAAGGCGAGGAGGTGACGCAGGAAAGAAGCGGCATGAGCGCTGGCGAATGGCGGGAGTTTGAAGGGGTTTTGCGCGGCCCCGGTTAAGCCGAGTGCAAAAGGCCCCGGTGGGGCGGTTTAAGCGCAAAACGGGCGCGCTCGTTGCGCGGCCTAAGTTGGTGGTTTCAATTGGGTCATGCAAAACTGAAAATGAAAAAGTTTTTTTTGGATCATCCCATTTGTTGCTACTGCGGAGGTTCAATAGAAGCCAAAACAATTGATCATTGTCCTCCGAAAGTGTTATTTATGGACAAATCTCGCCCAAAGGGATTGGAATTTCCATCATGTAGCCGGTGTAACAACGGCGCAGGCAATCTAGAACAGGTAGCAGCCCTAATATTCACCGCCATGGGGCACGTGGCGCAAGAAACCGGTATCGACAACTACACAAGGAAACTTGTGCGGGGTGTGAAAAATAACAATCCAGATGCGATCAATTATCTTTTTAGCAACTCAGAGCCGATATTTATTAACTTTGCAACTGGTGTTAAAACGATGACTGCGGTCAATCCATACAAAAGACTCTATTCCGACTATTTGGAGCCATGGGCCGCAAAATTGGGGTATGCATTATGGTACGAATCCACTGGCCGCATCCTTGATGAAAATGCTGTTATTAGTGTGCAGATCCAATCAAATTACGATCTGATGACTGGGTCCGGGAACAACGAAATTTTTGAGAGTATGGGAGCGCCGACTGAATTGAAGTAAGGTGAATGGAATACTTGGAAACAATTTAATTTTAGTAGCAAAGTCATTAGCCATAAAACTATGGGAATTTTTCAAATTGCAATTCAAAGTGCGTCGCTGGTTTATATCGTTATTTCTAAAAATTTGGAAAGGGCAACCAAATTGGTCGGTAATTTGACGCATTTTTCGACTTCCGCAAAGTGCGGCATAAATATCCTTTGAAGTGAATTGACTGATGTTTGACTCTACTCACTGAGTTGGCAATTGACACGTAGATTCCTACAGAAATCCGCCCGGGCCACTTTGCCCGGGCAGCGCCCGATCCGCTCCGTCACGCTGAAAGCGTGCCTGCGGCACGACGGGTGGGCGCTTTGCTTCCTGCCCTCGGATCGGGCGCTGCCCTCGATTTGGAATTGCGCAGCCGTTCCGCGGATTGGCAAATGTAGCGCGTGTGATTTCACCCACCGTTTGGTGCGTCTGGTGATGGCGGATGGTGGGTGGAACCACCCACCCTACGTCTTACTCCGCCGCGAAGTCCGGCAAATCATTGTCCGCCGCGTAGGCCGCCCGCAGCGCCAGGTGCAGGTCGGCGTTTTGTGTCAGCGACACGTCCTCGCCGTTCAGAACGGTGCCGGTCAGGTTCGGCGCGCCATCCTTGATCACCAGTTTGCAGACCACCGTCTGCGCCTCACCACCTGCCGTAAACCCCAGCGTCACCTCAAAAAACACGCCCGGCACCAAGCGGTCTGAAACATCCCGCACCACAATATCGCCGCCCACCGCCCTTGCCGCCACAAACGCACAGGCCCGGCGTCCGCTTTCCTCTTCGTCCGCAGTATAGGCCTGTGCTGATCCTGCCAGCAGCACAGCACCGGCAAGCGTTACAATCAGAAGTTTAGGCATCCGCTGGCTCTACCTCACCGCCTGCGTCCGTCCAGTCCTTGAGTGACCCCAGGGCAAAAACCTGTTCGTATCCCATGTCCATCAGCAGATGAGCCGCCAGCGTGCAACGCCCGCCGCTGGCGCAGTAAAGGATCACGGGGCGGTCCTTTTGCAGTGCTTTGTCGTAGGTCGGCATATCTGCGTCGGCGCGAAATTCCAGCATCCCGCGCGAGATATTGAGCGCGCCCGCCGCCTTGCCCGACTTGGCCACCTCATCGCCATCGCGCACATCCAGCAGCAGCGCGCCGCTGTCTGCCAGCATTTTCTGCGCTGCGGGTACCGAGATCGGAGCGACCGCAGGTTTTGCTAACATCATGTAATCTTTGACCGACTTTGCCATTTGGTTTTCCTTTTTGGTTGACTGACACCCATTTAACCACCCGACGCAGGACATCCAAGGCGGCAAAAGTGTCACGCATTGTCGCCCGGCATGAAACAATCACGGCAGCGGCATGGTTTTGCCGCATTTGCGTGCACAGTGAAAGGCACGAGCAGCAACAAATGGAGGCGGGTTATGAAACCCCTGATCATCCTGATGGCCGCGCTCATAAGCGCGCCGGTGGCGGCGCAGACTCAGAATTGCGCCCCGCGTGAAACTTTAATCTCAAGGCTTGCCCATGTGGGCGAGATTCAGACCGGTATGGGATTGGCGACAAAGAAATCACTGATCGAAATCTGGACGTCCGACAAAACCGGCACCTGGACCGTGGTGATGACGTTCACCAGCGGTATGAGCTGTGTCATGGCGTTCGGCGAGGGCTGGACGGTTCCCGAGACCCCTGAACTCAGTCAGGTGGCCGAACCCGCGTGAACCACGCATAAAAAAGGCGGCAGGATCAACCGGCCGCCGTTTTCGGTTTTTTCGTCTGTTTTTAGTCAGCCAGCGCCAGATCGGTCGCGGCTTCGCGGCCGTTACGGCCTGTTTCCAACTCGAAATTGACTTTCTGGTTGTCAGCCAGGCCGGTCAGTCCGGCGCGTTCGACAGCAGAAATATGCACAAATACGTCATTGCCGCCGCCATCGGGCGCGATAAAGCCGTAGCCTTTAGTGCTGTTGAACCATTTAACGGTGCCAGTAGCCATCCGTCTTCTCCTCACAAAATTCGCCACCCGCAACGTGCGGTGACTTCGGTGCAGATCGGTCTTAACAAGGGAACCGGGTCTGCAGCGGGCATCGGCGGATCGTGAAAGACTTGACTCACAAAGCCGCTATGGCGGAAATCGGACGGGTGCGCAAGCGTTCTTTTTTGACGCAAACTGCGGAATTTGCTTCCAAAAACGTCTGTGGCGCCACGGCTATTCAACAAATGCCTTTTCGATCACAAATCCGCCCGGGGTGCTGCGCGACCCTTCGCTCAGCCCCGCATTGACGGCGATGGTGCGCATATCGGTGTTCAGTCCCATGCTGCCGCAGATCATGATCCGGTCGTGCGCAGCGTCAAGCGGTGGCTGATCAAGCGCGTCAAATAGCGTGCCCGATGCGATCATTTGCGTAATCCGTCCCTTGTTTGGGCTGTCTTCACGCGTCGTGGTGGGAAAGTAGAGCAGCTTTTTGGCCGCGTCGTCACCAACCAGCGGATCCCGCAGAATTTGCCGGATCATCCGCTGGCTATAAGCCAGCCCCGAGTGCCTCCACGTGGTATGCGTCAGGATGATCCGATCGTATTTTTCGTAAATTTCAGGATCGCGGATCAGGGACGCAAATGGCGCCACACCGGTACCTGTCGCAATCAGAAACAGCCGTTTACCGGGCAAAAGCGCATCAAGCACCAGCGATCCAACGGCCTTGGGACGTAAAATGATCTGGTCGCCGGGTTTTATGTGTTGCAGTTTTGACGTCAGCGGGCCGTCGTCAACCTTGATCGAATAGAACTCCAGCTCGTCGTCCCACGACGGCGAGGCAATTGAAAACGCCCGCATCACCGGTTTGCCGTCGCCGCCGGGCAGCCCCAGCATGACAAATTCTCCGGACTTAAAACGCAGATTTTTGGGGCGCTCCAGGCGAAAGGAAAACAGGCGGTCCGACCAGTGCGTCACAGAAGAAACACGCGCCAGATCGACGGATTTAGAGGCAGGAAAATCAGCGTTCGCTTTGTTCATCACACGACAAAGGTAAACTACACGCGCTGCGTTTCAATAGCGCGCGGGCGGCTGGTTCGAAATTCGGTCAATATGGCGCGGTCGCTGGTGCGATCCAACAAACCGATCTGCGCGGCACAGCTGCATCAACCTGACAGGGCTTCAGGCCGCCGCTGCGACGGCAAATCCCTGCGGGTCCTCAACGGCGTCGATCAGGTCGGCGTTCACAACCTCGCGCAATCTGCGGGCAAAGGCCAGCCGCCAGTCGAAATCGTCCTGTTGCAATACTTCGGCAATCGCGATGTCGGGGCTCCACGCATCGCAGGCGGTCAAGTATACGGTATCGCCGCGCCGGGCGTCCTGAGCGCGGATGACTTTGGTTTGAGAGGCGTATGACATTATCTGTGCCTTAGACGTTGTTTCGGTTCTGACACAGATATAGGAAATAATTCTAATATACGTAAGATATAGACTGTTGAAAGGGAAATATTACTATGGTATCGCCAATTCGTAAAACTTTGTCGCCATTATTTGAATACAAGAAGAATGGACTTCCCGATGGATCAGCTTGACCGGAAAATCCTACACGAGCTGCAGTCCGACAGCAGCCAATCTCTGGACGAAATCGCACGCAAATGCGGGTCTTCCAAAACACCGGTGTGGAATCGAATCAGGAAAATGCGCGCCACAAGTGTGATCAAGGGCGAGGTGGCGCTGCTCGATCCAAAGGCGCTGGGGCTGGAGGCCTGTTTTTTTGTTTTGGTGCGTACGTCCGAACACGATGCCGACTGGCAGGCGCGGTTTTTGGCAACACTGATCGCGCGCCCGGAAGTGTTAGAGGCGCACCGTCTGGCGGGCGATATCGATTACATTCTGAAAGTGCGGGTGAAAAACGCCGCCGCCTACGATGATTTTTATCAGGCTCTGATCGCGCGCGTCAAAATATTCAACGTGACCGCTTTGCTGTCAATGCAGGAGATAAAATTCACCACGGCGTTCGAATTATCGCCACCGACAACGACTTAAAGCGTGTCCTGCGCTTGCAGGCTCATGCGGTGGTGCGCGTTGGCCTGCGCTTTGAACCACTCGAGTTTACCGTGCAGTTTCACGACGTCGCCGATGATAATCATCGAGGGGCCTTTAAGTCCGGCTTCTGTGGCTTTGGTCTGCAGGTCACCCACTGTGCCGATGGTTACGCTTTGATTGTCGCGGGTGCCATTGTCGATGATGGCGGCCGGCGTATTCAGGTCGGCCCCGTGCAGTTCAAATTGCTGCGCCAGTCGCCGCAATGAAGACAACCCCATATAGATCGCCACCGTTTGAGTAGGGCGCAACAGCGCGTCCCAATCCAGCCCCAACTCGCCGTCCTTGCCATAGGCGGTGGTGAACAAACACGACTGCGCGTAATCGCGGTGCGTGAGAGGGATACCTGCATAGGTCGAACATCCAGACGCCGCTGTAATGCCGGGAACCACCTGAAAAGGTACGCCTTTTTCTGCAAGCAGCTCGATCTCCTCGCCGCCGCGCCCAAACACGAACGGATCGCCGCCCTTGAGACGCAGCACCCTTTTACCTGCCTGCGCCAGATCGACCATGGTTTGGGAAATGTCTTCCTGTCGCATGGCGTGGTTGCCCATTTGCTTGCCGACAAAGATGCGTTCGGCGTCGCGGCGGATCAGGGCAATCACCTCGTCGGACACCAGACGGTCGTAAAGTACCACATCGGCGCGCTGCATCAGGCGCAGGGCGCGAAAGGTCAAAAGATCAGGGTCTCCCGGACCGGCGCCAACAAGATAGACCTCACCTCCGCTTGCACCGGACTGATCGGCCGCGGCCGTCTCGAGGTCGGCGAAAAGCTGTCCTTTGGCCTTGTGCGGATTGCCCGAAAGGAAAAAATCACCAACCGGCCCCTCGATGCTGCGCTCCCAGAACCGTCGTCGTGCGCGGCTGGATTTCAGCGCATTGGTCACAGCGTCACGAAATTGCCCGACGAAACCGGCCAGCCGCCCATAGCGCGCAGGCAACAGACTTTCGATTCGTGCGCGCAGGATACGGGCAATCACGGGCGCTGTGCCGCCGCTTGAAATCGCGACAACAAGCGGCGAACGATCAACGATGCTTGGGGTAATGAAATCACAATAGCGGCCCACGTCGGCCACATTGACCAAAGCGCCGGCAGCCGAAGCCATGCGGTGCAAAGCGGCGTCGCGCGCGTCGTCTTCAGCAGCGCCGTAGGCCACTACGCAGCCGTCAAAGTCACCGTCCACAGGGGCGCGGGCCACATGTGTCAGACGCGCGTGATCGGCCATCGCAAGAAACTCGTCACTGAGCTTTGGATCGAATACCGTGACATTGGCCCCCGCTGACAGCGCCCGCTCGACACGGCGTGCAGCGACCGTCCCGCCACCGTCGACAACCACAAGTTTGTCGTTCACGTCCAGAAAAATGGGAAGATGGTCCATGCGCTTGTCCGGTTGTTAATTGAGCGTGGCCGAAGCGCGGGTGCTGCCGTCCGCCCAGTCGACCAAAGCCTGACCAAAGGCCCGCGCCGCTTCGGCGTCCAGGTCAAGAATGGTAAAGCGCCGTCCTTCGCGCAGGGTCAGCTTCAGCAGGTTAAGGTCCTGTGCAAATTCGTCGCCGGTGTAGGCCACGTTTTTCAAATTCGCGGTGCGCCCGTAGGGCAGGTCCAGCTGGACCACGTCCGTGATCACTTCGTCAGTCATAATGCAGTCCCCTCGTGAAAACGGCCTCAAGACGCCACTCCCATTTCTTGGGCGTGTCGCGGTAATCCGGTTTGAGATCAAATTCCAGAAACATCTCGCCGCTCTCGCCGGCGTTGGCGACCAGACGTTCGAGATCCTTGAACGTGTCAACCTCGGGATGCTGGATGATCAGATCGCTAAGCTTGGCCATTTATCTGTTCTCCTGTCGTAAGGCGGTTGTTGAATCGCATTCGATACACCAACCGCTGTGACGCCTCGGGTCCGGCCTTATCAAATCCGGTGCGGTTGTGCAGTACGTTATTGCACAAAATACCCTGTCCGGCGGTCAGTGTGACAGTATGCATCAGCGGATCATCCGAACCGAGTATCTTCTGCAAACTGGTCACGGCCTGTTTCGTCAGTGCATCGTCGCGCCATGAAATGGACCGGGTACGCGCCGTGTAGCGCATCAACAGGCGGCCTGTTTCGGCGTCTGTGGAAAACACGGGGCCAATACTGGCGGGGCGCTCTGAGCCCGGCTCGTCGTGGGCGGGTATGGTCATGGCTTGCGGATGCGACAACGCCGCGATGAAGTCGGGATTTTCGTCCCTGAGCCGCATATAGGCGACTTCCTGATCGAAAAACTGGTTCTGTCCACCGTCGTCGGCAGGCTGTTCGCAATGCAGAATCATCGCGCGAATCAAGTTGTCCGCCGCGTTATAGTAGCCGTCGGAATGCCAGTTCATGGGTTTCCTGGAATAGGGAATAAAGCCGCGTTGTTTGGCCGACCGGGTCACACGCAGCGCCACGATCCCGTCGTTGTCCGCCGAGCGATGCCGTTCGGCGATATGCAAACCCATGGCTTTTGTGAACGACAGCAGGGCTCTGCGCGTCGCCGGCGCATCACCAAAAGGTGTTTTTGCCGCATATATAGCCATATTGGCGATCCGGCAGCGTTCCAACAGGGTTGCACGCTCCGATTCGTCAGGATTTGCTAGATTTTTGATGCCGACCGGCGGCTTTTTCAGGAGGGAGGACAATTTGTCCACCTTATCCGCACGCCAGCGCACATAGGTGTCGTCCGAACCGTTGATCCAAGGATAAATATGTTTTATATCAGACACTTCTTGCATCGCGATTGGTTTACTTCCGATGGATGGTGGTCAAAGAATTCTTGCCGAAATGCCCAGATTGGGTCCCGGACGTCACGGTGCCAAGATACCGCACTCGTTTTTCTTTACATTCATTTATCCTAATATATAAATCAACGTAAGAGAGCAACCGGCCCAAAGTCGATTTGGTCTTTGTTGTTTAACCTCTTTTGGGGTATGAAAGCACATCGGACTTACGTCCAGTCAGCTTAGGCTGGCGCCAAATACGACCCGAAAGGGTTAAACGGAACACGTACAGGGAGATATGTACATGAAAGACGGCGATTCAATTGACGAGAAAAGTGTTGCAGGCCAGCACCCAACTCCAATGCTGGACCAGTTGGAAGACGGCCCGTGGCCCAGTTTTGTCACCGGGCTGAAACGTCTGCGTGATTCCAAAGGCGAAACTTATGCCCCCATGATGAACGATCTATTGGGCCAGCTGAACCATTCCTACGAAGAACGGCTTGGTTTCTGGAAGGGCGGCGCGGTTTCGGTCTTTGGTTACGGTGGCGGGATTATCCCGCGTTTTTCCGAAGTTGCGGAAAAATACCCTGAATCAAAAGAGTTTCACACGCTGCGTGTTATGCCGCCTCCCGGCTTTCACTATACCACTGATCTTTTGCGCAAAATGTGCGACATTTGGGAAAAGCACGGTTCCGGCCTGATCGCTTTCCACGGCCAGTCCGGCGACATCATGTTTCAGGGGTGCACCACTGAAAACACCCAGCATGCATTTGACGCCCTGAACGAGATCGGTTTCGATCTCGGCGGCGCGGGTCCGGCTTTGCGGACCGCCATGAGCTGTGTCGGGCAAGCCCGTTGCGAACAGTCCTGTTTTGACGAGGCGACCACGCATCGTCGGGTCATCAACAAATTTCTGGACGAAATGCACCGCCCAAGTCTGCCCTACAAGTTCAAGTTCAAGTTTTCCGGTTGTGGCAACGACTGCGTGAACGCCATCCACCGTTCGGACTTTGCCGTGATCGGCACGTGGCGCGACGACATGAAGGTCAATCAGGAAGAAGTGAAAAAGCACATCGCCGAAAAGGGCCGCAAATACACGATCGACACGGTCGTCTCTATGTGTCCGACGCGTGCACTTAGCCTGAACGACGACGATACATTGGAAGTTGACAACAATTCCTGCGTGCGCTGCATGCACTGTATCAACGTCATGACCAAGGCGCTGTCGCCGGGCGATGACCGCGGCGCATCGATCATGATCGGTGGCAAGCGGTCGCTCAAAGTCGGCGATCTGATGGGCACCATGGTTGTGCCGTTCATTAAGCTGGAAACCGAGGAAGACTTTGAGTGGATCGAAGACTTCGCGGAAACCTGCATCGACTTCTTTGCTGACAATGCTCTGGAACACGAACGCATCGGTGAAACCATCGACCGCGTGACGTTGCCGGCGTTTTTGGAAGCCGTCGGTATCGAGGCTGATCCGAATATGGTGAACCATCCTCGGACCTCGTCCTATGTACGGACCGACGACTTTGACGACGAAGCCGCCAAATGGTTCGAGCGTAAAGCGACAGATGCCGGAATGACCGTCGCAGGGGAATAAACTCCCCCGCGTTACGGCCTAATTTGAAACCCATTTCGAGGGCTGAACCTTGTAACCAAGGTTCAGTCAGGGAGAGAAGAATGAGTACGACAGCAGAAAAAGATAAGCCAAGAACGGCCATCGAATCCGGTGTTCCCGATCACAAACAATACATGCATCCTGCAATGATCGCGAATTCCGGCAATTGGGATTGGCACGAACGCCCCCAAACAGGCGTGCTGCGCCACGTTTCAAAATCCGGCGAAGAAATATGGACGGTCCGCGCGGGCACACAGCGCCAGATGGATGTCTACACAATTCGCAAACTTTGCGATATTGGCGACAATTTTGCTGATGGTTTTGTGCGCTTTACCACGCGCGCCAACATTGAATTCATGGTGACCGATGAAGCCAAAGTTCAGCCTTTGATTGACGAACTGACGACGAACGGATTTCCCGTAGGCGGTACCGGTGCGTCGATTTCGATGATTTCGCACACGCAGGGCTGGTTGCACTGCGACATCCCCGGTACTGACGCATCGGGAGTCGTGAAATCGCTGATGGATCAGTTGCATCAGGAGTTCGTACAGGAAAAAATGCCCAACCGTCTGCGTATCACGACCTCGTGCTGCCAGATCAACTGCGGCGGGCAAGGCGATATTGCCATCAACGTGCAATACACCAAGCCGCCCAAGATCAACCACGATCTGGTTGCCAACGTCTGTGAACGGCCTGCTGTTGTGGCCCGTTGTCCGGTGGCGGCGATCCGCCCTGCGATGGTCAATGGCAAGCCGTCGCTGGAAGTTGACGAAAAGAAATGTATCTGCTGCGGTGCGTGCTACCCACCTTGCCCGCCCATGCAGATCAACTCGGCTGAAAGCACCAAGATTGCAATCTGGGTTGGCGGCAAACACTCCAACGCCCGGTCCAAGCCTACTTTCCACAAGCTGGCCGTTGCCAACCTGCCCAACAATCCACCGCATTGGCCTGAAGTGTCCGAAGTGGTCGGCAAGATTGTTAAAGCGTACAAAAAAGACGCCAAACACTGGGAGCGTATGGGCGAATGGATCGACCGCATCGGCTGGAACCGTTTCTTTGAAATGACCGGTCTGGCGTTCACCAAGCACCACCTCGACACGTGGACAGGTGCGCGCAATACCATGAACCACTCTGCGCACATTCACTTCTAAAGGACGATTGACGTGAAATTCGGAATAGTCGTCAGCGAAGGGCCTTATACCCATCAGGCGTCGGATTCGGCATATAATTTTGTCAAATCCGCGCTTGAGGCCGGGCACGAGGTTCCCCGTGTGTTTTTCTACCACGACGGGGTCAATGTGGGCACGCGCCTGTCGGTTCCACCGCAGGACGAGCGCAATATTCAACAGCAGTGGACCAAAATCGGCCAGGATAACAATATCGATCTGGTGATTTGTATTGCTGCGGCGCAAAGGCGCGGCATGCTGGACGAAAATGAGGCGGAACGCCAAGGCAAAGACGCCAGCAACATCGCCGAGGGGTTCCGGATTTCCGGCCTTGGCCAGCTGATCGAAATGGGTATCCAGACCGATCGCCTGATGACGTTTGGCGATTAGGGGAAAATCATGGAAAACGGTGTCAAAAAATTCCTCTACGTGAACCGCAAAGCGCCCTATGGAACAATTTATGCGCTGGAAAGCCTTGAAGTTGTGCTGATTGGCGCGGCGTTCGATCAGGACGTGTCGTTGGCCTTTGTCGATGACGGTGTGTTTCAGTTGACAAAAGGTCAGGACACAAAGGAAATCGGCGTAAAAAACTTTTCGCCGACGTTTCGCGCGCTTGGCGATTACGAGGTTACCAAGCTTTTCGTCGAAAAAGAGTCGCTGGATGAACGCGGCCTGACCATTGATGATCTGCAGGATATCGTTTGGGAAGACGAGGACGACGATTACAACGAAAAACCGTCGATCCGTATTGTCAGTCGTTCGGAAATGGCAGATGTCATGGCCGGACAGGACGTTGTTCTAAGTTTTTAGGGGAAGATCATGTCGACATTACACACGGTGAATAAATCCCCTTTTGCAACGCAGACTTTGCTGAGTTGCCTGAACCATGCCAGCGACGGCGATTCGATCCTGATGATCGAGGATGGCGTTTATGGCGGGGCCTCGGGAACGGGACTGGCAGACGCCGTTTCAGCGCGCAATGGCGCTGTTGCGATCTATGTGCTTGGCCCGGACCTGACAGCGCGGGGGCTTGATTCCGCGCGTCTCATAGACGGTATTAAATCCGTTGACTACGCCGGATTTGTTGATCTTGCCACCAAGCACGATCTTACCCACGCCTGGCTTTGAAAAGCGATCCCGAAGGGGTCAATGAAAACCGAAAGGAAGTTAAAATGTCTTACGATGTAAACGGTGCAGTAATCGAACACGACGAAGAGGGTTATATCACCACTTTGTCAGACTGGTCCGAAGATTTGGCGAGCGTCATCGCTGTTGGTGAAGAAATTGAAATGAACGAACAGCACTGGGCTGTCGTCAATTTCCTGCGCGAATACTATGAAGAATACCAGATCGCGCCGGCTGTGCGCGTGTTGATCAAATCGATCAAAAAATCCATGGGCCCCGAAGTTGGCAACAACAAGTACATGTACGAGTTGTTCCCCTACGGCCCAGCCAAGCAAGCCTGTAAAATCGCAGGTCTGCCAAAGCCGACTGGCTGTATCTAAACGACACTAAGCCCCTGATTAATTTTGGTTAATCGGGGGTCGCATTCCGGGGAGGAGACGAAAGTGTTGTCAACGCTTTATGCAGTGCTGTTCTATTTCGCCACATTTATGCTGGTGTTTGGAACGGGCGCCAAGATTTTGCGTTACGGCCGCACGCCCGCTCCGCTGAAAATCCCCACCACACCGGCACCCACCACCCAAAGCGGTGTTTTCTGGCGCTTGGTGCGCGAAGTCGGGGTTTTCGAAAGCCTGTTCAAATCCAACAAATGGATATGGCTGTTCGGATATCTGTTTCACGCCGGCCTGGCGCTGGTGCTGTTGCGGCATTTCCGCTATTTTATAATCGACACGTGGTGGTGGGTTAATATCGTGCAACCCTTTGGTATATATGCCGGATTCGCAATGGTCATAGGGCTGGTCGGGCTGTTGGTGCGCAGAATCGTGGTACAACGCATCCGCTACATTTCGGACCCGTCCGACTATCTGATGCTGCTGTTGATCATCGGTATAGGTGCCACGGGGTTGAACATGAAATTCCTGACACCCACGGATATTATCGCGGTTAAGGGCTTTATGCTGGGTCTGATGCGGTTTCGCATTGGCGAATTGCCCGCCGATCCGATGCTTCTTATTCACCTGGCGCTCGTGGCCATATTGATGATCATCTTTCCGATCTCGAAATTGCTGCACGGGCCCGGCGTTTTGTTCTCGCCCGGTCGCAATCAGGTCGATAATCCGCGCGAAAAACGTCACCTTGCCCCTTGGGCGGCTGAGCTTGAGAAATAGGGACCGATTATGTCTGTGATTGAAACCCATACTGCGACCGGCGAAACCCACATCCCCGATCCGCTTGAAATTCCGCGTCTGGCCTGCGGTGCCATGGCCGATCTCAAATCATTTCCAGCCTATGAGAAACACAACACCGATCTGGGTTTCCCGGGCGAGTTGATCGACAACTGGAAAGAGGTGGCGATCGCCAAAATCGGCGAGCTGGCCAAGAAGAACCGCGCTTTTCAGGTCTATCTTGACACCTGCGTCAAATGCGGTGCCTGCACCGATAAATGCCACTATTTTCTTGGCACGGCGGATCCCAAAAATATGCCTGTGGCGCGCCAGGATTTGCTGCGCTCGGTTTACCGTCGCTACTACACTTTTGCCGGAAAATATTTCCCGTGGCTGGTGGGTGCGCGCGATCTGACCGAAGAAGTGCTGGAAGAATGGTACACCTATTATCACCAGTGTTCGCAGTGCCGCCGTTGTTCGGTATTTTGCCCCTACGGCATTGATACCGCTGAGATTTCCATGGCGGCCCGTGAAATTCTCGACACAGTGGGCAAAGGGCAGAAATACTGCAACGAAATCATCGCCAAGGCCCAAAATATCGGCAACAATCTGGGGCTGCCCGAAAAAGCGCTGCGGTCAACGCTGGAAGATCTTGAGGAGGATATCGAAGACGAAACCGGCGTTTCGGTGCGCATTCCTCTGGACGAAAAAGGCGCCGATATTCTGTTGATCACGCCCTCGGCTGATTTTTTTGCCGAGCCGCATATCGACGGGTTGCTGGGCTACGCCAAAGTTTTCCACGAGGCAGGCGTCAGTTGGACCATCAGTTCGTATGCTTCGGAGGCCGCCAATTTTGGCCTGTTCATCGGTTCCTACGAGAACATGCGCACGCTCAGCCTGCGCATCCGCAAAGCCGCCATCGATCTGGGCGTTAAACGCATCGTGTTTGGCGAATGCGGTCACGCGTGGCGAGTCGGTTATTCGTTTTTGAACACTTTGGCGGGACCGTTTGATTTTCTCGATCAGAACTATCCGATCCCGCAGCACATCATGGAATTCACCCACGACATGCTGGAAAAGGGTCAGCTGAAGATCGACAAATCCAAAAACGACGAATTCAACGTCACCTTCCACGACAGCTGTAACGTGGCGCGCGGCTCGCGCATGGGCGACAAACCCGGCGGGCAGTTTGAGTTACCGCGCGCTGTGTTACGCGCTGTGTGCAACAATTACCACGACATGGACCGCGACACGACGCACGAAAGCACGTTTTGCTGCGGCGGTGGCGGCGGCCTTTTGACCGACGAGCTGATGGATTTGCGCATCAAAGGGTCCAGCCCGCGCATGAACGCACTGCGTCAGGTCACCGAAGACCACGGCGTCACCCATATGGCGGCGATCTGCGCGATCTGCAAATCGCAGTTCACCAAAGTCATGCCCAAATTCGGATACGAGATCGACTCGATCCTGTCGGTGCATCAGCTTGTGTCCAACGCCGTCATTCTGACGGGTCAGGACACCGGCGAAGACGACGCAGAGGTCGCTACTGATCCTGCAGCAGTCGCGGCGGAGTAAGCTGCCGTGACGTATTCATCCAAATCCCACGGTCAGATTTGCGGGCGGCGCGCGTTTGGTGCCCGACCTTGCATCCGCTTCCAATCCTTTCAGCCGTGCAAAACAAGATTGGGGCTTGGGGAGTGATCATGATCCGCCTGTTTCTAATTGCAATTCTGGGCGTCGGCCTGACTGTCACGTCGGCCGCCGCCGGTGATCCGATCTATCCCGATGTGCCCAAACCGCTGTTTGGCAAACCCCACCCGGAGGGCAATCTGTTCATGCGCGTGAACCACATGAAATTGCTGTTGCACACGCGCGACCTGACCATGCGGGAGGGCGAACGGGATGTAAAATACTCGCTGGCGGAATGTCTGACGTGCCATGCTGTGAACGGGCCGGATGCGCAGCCGGTTTCGATCAAGTCCGATCAGCATTTTTGTCGCGTGTGCCACGACTACGCCGCCGTTAAAATTGATTGTTTTCAGTGCCATAATTCAAAACCTGCCAAGGAAACACAGGCGTGGATCAGGCCGGAGCGGGCGGACGATTCCGCCATAGCCAGTTATCTGAAGGAGGCCGGTCAATGAATCTTCCATCAATTTCCATGGCCAAAAAGCCCAGCGAGATGTCGCGCCGTGATTTCCTGCGCTCGGGCGCGGCGGCGTCGACCATCGTTATCGCCTCGGGGGTAACGCTGATGGCCTATGGCGGTGACGCCAGTGCCAAGGGCGCGGATGCCAACAAACGCTGGGGCTTGCTGATTGATGTGAATAAATGCGCAAGCAACTGCACCGCCTGTGTGTCGGCCTGTTCCAAGGAAAACGGATGGGAAGACACCGGCCACCCCGAGACCGACGCGCAATGGATTCGCAAGGTCGATCTGAAAGAAAAATCAACCGGTCACGAACTGTCGCTGCCGGTGATGTGTCAGCATTGCGAAAGCGCGCCCTGCATCGATGTATGCCCCACCGGCGCGTCGTTCAAGCGCGCTGACGGTATCGTGCTGGTTGACAAGCACACCTGCATCGGTTGCCGATACTGCATGATGGCCTGTCCTTACAAGGCGCGTTCGTTCATCCATGAAAAACTGGAGAATCAGAAAAAACATGCACCGCGTGGCAAAGGCACCGTCGAAAGCTGCACGCTGTGTGTGCACCGCATAGACGCCGGGGGCACCCCCGCCTGCGTCGAGGCCTGCAACAAAACCGGACATGGCGCGATGATATTTGGCGATCTGAACGATCCTGCCAGTGAAATTTCCATTGCGCTGACGAAATATCCGTCGGTAGCACTGCGCGACGATCTGGGGCTGAACCCCGGTGTGCGCTACCAAAATCTTTAGGGCCAGACTATCATGGAACGTATCATCTACCGTGAAATCCCCGCCAACCGAGGTGTCTGGCAGCTTGCAATTCTGCTGGGTGCGTTTATTGCCGCGGCGGCTGGAGCCGTATTGTTTATCGAACATCACGGCCATATTGTCACCGGAATGAATAACCAGATCGTCTGGGGCCTTCCGCATGTGTTTGCGATTTTCCTGATTGTCGCAGCGTCCGGCGCACTGAATGTCGCCTCGATTGCCAGCGTTTTCGGCAAAACACCCTATAAACCGCTGGCGCGCTTGTCGGCGCTTTTGGCATTGGCGTTGCTGGCCGGTGGCCTTGCAGTTCTGGTACTTGATCTGGGCCGACCAGACCGTCTGATTGTCGCGATGACAAAGTACAATTTCCGTTCGATTTTCGCTTGGAATATCTATTTGTACACCGGATTTTTTGCGGTCGTCGGCGTCTATCTGGCGGTGCAGATGACGCGTAATGTCTCGGCCAGTCTTGTGCACGCGGCGGGTACTTTGGCGTTTATCTGGCGTCTTGCACTGACCACGGGCACCGGCTCGATCTTTGGCTGGCTGGTGGCGCGCTCTGCTTATGACGCCGCGATCATGGCACCGCTATTCATCGTCATGTCGTTTGCGCTTGGGTTGGCGGTTTTTGTTTTGGTGGTAACCGGCGTGTGTCGCCTGACGGGGCGCCCGTTTGGCCCAAAGCTTTTGACGCGACTGGGCAGTCTTTTGGGTGTTTTTGTCGCGGCGCTATTGTATTTCACCGCCGTGCAGCATCTGTCCAATCTTTATGTTGCAGAACATGCGGGTATCGAGCGGTTCATCCTGCGCGACGGCGGTATTTTTACCAATCTGTTCTGGGTCGGTCAGATATTGATCGGCGGGATCATCCCCATGATTATGGTGTTTCATCCTACGGGTCGGTTCAAACCGGCCTCGACGATCATCGCGTCCGTGCTGGTGATCATTGGTGGGTTGGCACAGCTTTATGTCATTGTGATCGGCGGGCAGGCCTTCCCACTGGAAATCTTTCCGGGTTATGAGTCCAGCAGTTCGTTTTTTGACGGTGTGATAAACGTCTACAAACCCAGTTATCTGGAATTCGCACTGGGGATCGGCGGTGTCGCGCTGTCATTGATGATTACGGGTCTGGGTCTGAAAACCCTGCGCATTCTGCCGCGCAGCCTGTCCGACGCAAACGTGAACCTCTGAAGATAACGACTGCATATCCTGGCTCAGCCATACGGACATTAGCACCGATGCAAAAACCCCATCCTTTTTCACGTTTCATTGCGATTTTGGCGCGTGGCAAAACCAAAGTGCGTTCCCTGACCCTGGAAGAAGCCACCG
>CAZPQL010000057.1:0-19048 GCA_964588725.1 uncultured Rhodobacterales bacterium | reverse complement strand
GAACACCCGAGGTGTCTTTATCAATCCGATGCACAAGTTTAGGCTAATCGTCCAACCCGAACCGCAGCGCTTGGGCCAACCCGTCAACGTGCCGCGTCTGCCCCGATCCTCCCTGCACCGCCAGTCCCGGTGGTTTGTTCAGCGCAATAATATGGTCGTCGCGATAAATAACCGCCGCCCGGATCATATCGGCGTCGCTGCTGTCCACGGTTTTTGCGGTAGCTTTTATGCGGGTATCAACACCCGGATCGGGCAGCGGCGGCACCCGCACCGCCTGACCGTCTTCCAACCGGGTGGACGCCTTTACCCTCCCGCCGTCGACCCTGATTTCGCCTTTGCGGCACATCTTTTCAATGCGCCCTTGCCCAACATGCGGAAAGCGACGTCGAAACCAGCGGTCGAGGCGCTGATCGGATTCGTCCACAGTGACGTGCAGCGTCTGAACGCCACTCATGTCATTACAACCCGCGCCAGCCAAATCGCCAGAAAAATTGCACCGAGCGAAAGCAAAACCGAGGCCGCGATATAACTCCCTGCTGCTGCCACGCGGCCTGCCTCGATCAGCTTCCACGCATCAAGCGAAAATGCCGAAAACGTTGTGAACCCACCCATAACGCCGGTCATCAGCAAAGGCGCAAACCGGTCCATCCCCTTGGCCGCGAGCACCACAAGCAGCAGGCCCATAACGAATGATCCCACCACGTTGACCACCAGAGTACCCATGGGGAACGCCACGCCCAGCGCCACCAGATACCGCAAAGTTGCGCCAAACGCACCGCCCAAAGCTACGTAGAAAATTGTCATGAACGGTGCATCCACCGATGCGTCCGCAATGTCAAGATTGCCGCTTGGCGCGTAGCCTTACAAATGTGTCCAGCCGCTTTTTGAGCTCGCGTTCAAAGCCACGATCCTGCGGGGTGTAAAAAACACCGCGGTTCATGTTTTCCGGAAAATAATCCTGCCCTGAAAAGCTGTCGGCGGCATCGTGGTCATATTCATACCCGTCGCCATATCCCAGGTCTTTCATCATTTTTGTGGGTGCGTTCAGCATATGTTTGGGCGGTGGTTCGGACCCGGTATTTTTGGCAGCGCGGCGCGCTTCGGAAAACGCGCGGTAAGCGGCGTTGGATTTCGGTGCCAACGCCAGGTAAATCACCGCCTGAGCCAGAGCCAACTCACCTTCGGGGCTGCCCAGTCGCTCGTATGTTTGCCACGACTGCAGGCAAATGTCCTGCGCGGCTACATCCGCCAAACCAATATCCTCGACGGCCATACGGGTAAGACGGCGAGCCAGATAGCGCGGGTCTTCGCCGCCTTCCAGCATCCGGGCGAACCAGTAAAGCGCGGCATCGGGATCCGAACCGCGCACCGATTTGTGCAATGCGGAAATCAGGTTGTAATGTTCTTCACCTGATTTGTCGTATTTCAGGGCGCGGCGCGACAGACGCAGTGACAGGCCGCTGACGTCGACCGGTTCCGGGGCTGACCAGGCGAAACACTGCTCGGCCAGATTAAGCACCGAACGCCCGTCGCCGTCGGCCATCTCCAGCAATGCCTCACGTGCTTCTGCGGTCAGTGGCAGTTTACGGCCCACGTCCATTTCGGCGCGTTGCGCCAAAAGCTCCAGGTCAGCCGGTGTCAGGCGTTTCAACACCATGACCTGAGCGCGGGACATCAACGCCGCATTCAGCTCGAAAGACGGATTTTCCGTTGTCGCACCAACCAGCAAAATGGTGCCGTCTTCCATGTGGGGCAAAAACCCGTCCTGTTGCGCCTTGTTGAAACGATGGATTTCATCAACGAATAAAAGTGTGCCCTTGCCATTTGCGCGACGCAGTTGCGCGGCGTCAAAAGTTTTGCGCAAATCAGACACACCCGAAAAGATGGCGCTGATCTGCACGAACGCCATTTGGGTTTCGTCGGCCAGCAGGCGCGCGATCGTGGTTTTGCCCACGCCGGGCGGACCCCAAAATATCATCGAGGACATTTGCCCTGATTTCAGCATTGCACCCAGCGGCGCGTCCGGGCCAAGAATATGCGCCTGCCCGATCACGTCGGCAAGACGCCGTGGACGCAAACGGTCCGCGAGCGGCCGCCCGGTCGCAACGGGAGGTATCTTTTGATCGGGTGCAGTGTCGAATAAATCGGCCATGCACCCAATTTAGGTCATTATCCTCGGCAGCGCCAGACGGGCAGATCGGGAACCGGCGTGCGCCTGCGTTAGTGCAGGTTGCTGGCCAGATGCATCAACGCCACCTGATTGTTGGCACCATCGATGTCCATCTTGGGACCGGCCTCTTCCGCGTCCAGTCCCAGACGTCCGATCCAGCGCGACCAAACCGCGGGGACCAGTCCTAAAACTTGCGTGGCGCCCAGCGCCCGCGAAGCGCTGACCAGTTCACCCATTAGATTGGCCTGCACCCGCATCCGCATCTTGGCCGGTACGCTTTGCGACACAAATACCCGCGAGCTTTCCCAAATGTGCGGTGCGACCGGTGCTTCAAAATACAGCAGATCAGACGGGATCGAATCGAGCAGGCCCAATTGCGCGTCACGAATCATGTAACTATACATCCCGCATCGCGCAGTTGTCGGCGTTAAGCGAATGCCCGCAAGCACCTCGCCGAATTTGTGCACCGCGATCCAGCGGCTGGCGGGGGTGTCGTACTGGTCGTACTCCATGCCGTCAGCTTCGGGTAGGTCCCATTTGCGCTGCACGATGAACGATTGTTTGCGCGCCCGCAACAGATTGGCGAGCAAATCGCCGTGGATGTGCATGTTGTCAAAAGAAAGAGTAGTGGTCTGCATAGGTTTAGCCTCCAGCTAGGTTGAAAAAACTCAAACCCTGCTGGGCTAAATGCCCGCTCAAAGCAGTTTGTAATCCTTGGCACGCTGGATGGCTTCGGCTGTGGTTCTGGCCATGAGTCGGTTACGAGCAGAGGTCAGACGGGCTTTCAGTGCGCTTTCGGATATTCCCAGTTTCGCTGCCGCAGCGGCATAGCGATCCCCGTTTGCAATAAGTTGCAGGGCTTCTTTTTGCGCATCGGTTAAGTATTCAGGCGGCTCGGTTTGCCGATGCAAGGTGTTGATAAGAGCCGAAATCTTTCCTATTTCTTCGTCGCTGAATTCGCGGTCGGAACGTGCGACACCGCCGATCGAGCGTGATTGCATCGAACCGCAGGCCACGGCGACGCCAAATTTCATGCCAAAAGACGCCGCCTGTCCGAAAACATCGAACGGGTCAGGCAATTCAATTTCGCTCCAGCGACAGGCACCGGTTGCACTAAACCCCCAGGCAACCATCGGGTCACGCAAGACATAGGATTGTTCGGTGTAGTGGTCTATCCAGCGCTGATCATATGTCTGGTACAAGACCAGTGGCGACGCAAAGCGAATATGAAGTGCTACATAGTAACCCTGGGGAGCGGCGCTTCCGAGTTCTCGTAAAATAAAGTCAAGGCCTAACGTAATGGACATGTCTTTTTAGACAGGTTGCGAATTGTTAAGTCAACCGTAAATTGTAATTGCAAATAATTATTATGGATAAGCACCGAATCATGGCCTGAGGAAATGCCAAGCGTCGCAAGTAGCCGTCTAATCGGTTGACCAGCCTCATCGAACGCATTCCCAAAGATCGAACGTCCCTACTGGTTGACCCTGGAAAGTACGCCCCGATCGCGCGGCCTGAATGGCAAAGCCCCGCAGACATTTCGTCAGCGGGGCTTTGTTAATTTACCGATGCCCAACAATGAGCCGCGTTCTTTTGAACTTATTCTTCGGCGGCTTCGGCGGCAACACGGGCCTTGTCGGCGGCGCCTTTGGCGTCCACGTCGCGGTCTACAAATTCTATTATCGCCATGGGCGCCATGTCGCCGTACCTGAAACCGGCCTTCAGAATGCGCGTATAGCCGCCCTGGCGCTCCTTGTAGCGGGGCCCAAGCACGTCGAATAACTTGCTGACGTAAGCGTCCTGCTTAAGCCGGGATGCGGCCAGGCGGCGGGCATGCAAATCGCCGCGTTTGGCCAGCGTGATCATTTTCTCCACGATTGGGCGCAATTCTTTGGCCTTGGGCAACGTGGTTTTGATCTGTTCGTGCTCGATTAACGAGCCGACCATATTTGAGAAAAGCGCCTTGCGGTGCTCGTGGGTGCGGTTCAGGCGGCGATAGCCTCTGGCGTGGCGCATGGGTTCGTTCCTTGTTTATACTTTGTCCGGTGACCCGTGCGTGCGGGTCACTCTCCTTGGGGCGGGATTGCCCTTGCCCCGGATTTGATCCGGGGTCTTTGTTCTCTGACTGCTCAGCTGCGGCCAAGAGACCCCGCGTCCGGCGCGAGGTACGAAGACCACTAAAAGTGATCTTCGTATTTTTTGGCTAATTCTTCAATATTATCCGGCGGCCAATCAAGGATATCCATCCCCAGATGCAGGCCCATGACCGTCAGCACCTCTTTGATCTCGTTCAGCGACTTGCGGCCAAAGTTTGGCGTGCGCAACATTTCCGCCTCTGTTTTTTGGATCAGATCGCCGATGTAAACGATGTTGTCGTTCTTCAGGCAGTTGGCCGATCGTACCGACAGTTCCAGCTCGTCAACTTTCTTGAGCAATAGCGGGTTGAACTCCAGATCGTCCTCTTCGTCGGCACGGCTGGCCGATTCGGGTTCGTCAAAGTTGACAAACACCGAAAGCTGGTCCTGCAAAATGCGCGCTGCAAATGCCACGGCGTCTTCGGGCGTGACCGATCCGTCGGTTTCAACCTGCAACGTCAGTTTGTCGTAATCGAGCACCTGACCTTCGCGGGTTGGCTGCACGTTATAGCTGACTTTACGAATGGGTGAGAAAATCGCGTCAATCGGGATCAAGCCGATCGGGGCGTCTTCGGGGCGGTTCTTGTCAGCCGCCACATAGCCCTTACCGCTGTCCACGGTCAGTTCCATAAACAGGCTGGCGCCGTCATCCAGATGACAGATCACGTGATCTTTGTTCAGGATGTTGACACCGTTGCTTTCGGAAATATCTCCGGCGGTTACAACGCCCGGCCCTTTGGCCGAAATTGACACGCGTTTTGAACCCTCGACCTCCATGGACACTGCGACGCCCTTGAGGTTCAGTACGATGTCGGTCACGTCTTCACGCACACCCGCCACAGATGAAAATTCATGCAAAACATTGTCGATCTGCACTGATGTAATGGCCGCGCCCTGCAAGGACGACAGCAGAACACGCCTCAGCGCGTTGCCCAGCGTCAGACCAAAGCCGCGCTCCAGCGGTTCGGCGGTTGCCGTCGCCTGACGCAAAGGGTCTGCGCCCGGTTTGATGTCCAACTGCGTAGGACGGATTAGTTCTTGCCAATTCATGTGGATCATATTGGTGCCTCCATTCCAGTTCGCCGGTCAGGATCCTGATAGACCGGGAACGCCCGAGGGTATTAAAATCATTAACAGACCACCCGCGCGCCGGGCGGTCCGGTAAACTACTTAGACGCGGCGGCGTTTTGGTGGACGACAGCCGTTATGCGAAATCGGTGTCACGTCGCGGATCGCGGTGATGTTGAACCCGACAGCCGCCAAAGCACGCAATGCGCTTTCACGCCCCGAACCGGGACCCTGAACCTGAACTTCAAGCGTTTTCATCCCGTGTTCCTGCGCCTTTTTACCGGCATCTTCGGCAGCCATCTGCGCCGCGTATGGTGTCGATTTGCGCGAGCCCTTGAACCCCATGGTGCCTGCCGACGACCAGGCGATGGCGTTGCCCTGCACGTCCGAAATCAGGATTTTGGTGTTGTTGAAGCTGGAGTTCACATGCGCCACACCGGTGGCGATATTCTTGCGAACTTTTTTCTTAGCGCGAACTTTTTCACGTGCCATTGGTCAGTTCCCTATTTCTTTTTGCCAGCAATCGCGCGGGCGGGGCCTTTGCGGGTGCGGGCGTTTGTGTGGGTACGCTGACCGCGTACAGGCAGGCCACGCCGGTGGCGCAGACCGCGATAGCACCCCAGATCCATCAGACGTTTGATGTTCATGGATTTCTCACGCCGCAGGTCGCCTTCGACTGCCACGTTGGTATCAATGTGTTCGCGCACCGACAGTACTTCGGCGTCGGACAATTCATTGACGCGACGGCTTTGATCGATGCCCACCGCCTCACAAATAGCTTTGGCGGTGGTGTTGCCAATGCCGTGAATATAAGTAAGTGCGATATGAACCCGTTTATGGGTCGGAATGTTAACGCCAGCAATACGTGCCACGTTGTCTCCACTTCTTCATTGCGGTTCCGTCATGCCGGAACCTTTTTTCACAACGAAAGCCCGGCGCCGGAGTGGCGGCAAGGCCCCGCCCCGTTTCCAAGGCTACAATCATACCCGATTCGCAAGTTTTAGCCATGTAAACAGGCAGATTCCACATGCGGGGATGGTGTCGTTTAGGGGGTTAAGACAGCGGCGTCAAGAGACATACGGGCGCGGAAAGTTTGCGCCTGCCGAGTACGACGTTCGACACAAAAAAGGCGCGTACGCTACCCGGTTGCCCCGGACGGACAGGCGCTATTTCAGCGCCGCCGTTATAGAGCCTGCGACCTCGTCCATCGCTGCCAATCCATTGATCGACTGCAATTTACCCTTGGCGTAATAATACCCGATCAGCGGCGACGTTTTCTTGTAATACTCTAACAAGCGCACGCGCAGCGCGTCCTCGTTATCGTCGGCGCGGAATTTGAAATCATCGGCGCCGCAGTTGTCACAGGCGTCTTCCTTGGCGGGGCGTTTGGTGTCTTTATGGTAAACTTCACCGCATTGCCCACAGGTAAATCGCCCGGCGATACGCGCGACCAGCGCTTCGTCGTCAACCGCCATCTCGATCACGCGGTCCAGCGTCTGACCCGATTTCTCCAGCAGATCGCCCAAAGCATCGGCCTGCGCCAGAGTGCGCGGAAATCCGTCAAAAATGAACCCGCCACTTGCGCCTTGTTCCAGTTTTTCAGCTATCAGTCCGATCACGATCTCATCTGTCACCAACTCACCGCGCGACATCACGCCTGCTACGATTTTGCCCATTTCGGTACCGCTGTCTTTGGCTTCGCGCAGCATATCGCCGGTTGAAAGCTGTACCATGCCGCGTTCAGCGACTAGCTGTCGGGCCTGTGTGCCCTTGCCGGCCCCCGGAGGGCCCAAAAGTATGATATTCATTTACGTACAGGTCCCTTTTTGCGGCCTTTGCCGCGCAGTTTGGATTTTTCGATCAGGCCTTCGTATTGGTGCGCCAGCATATGGCTTTGCACTTGATTGATGGTGTCCATGGTGACCGAGACCACGATCAGCACCGATGTGCCGCCAAAATAAAACGGAATGGCAAATTGGCTGCGCAGAATTTCCGGCAACAGTGCCACCGCAACCAGATAGAGAGAGCCCACGGCCAGCAACCGGTTGACCACATAGTCCAGATACTCGGCCGTCTTGGCCCCTGGGCGAATGCCCGGCACAAAACCGTTTTGATTTTTCAAATTGTCAGCCACGTCGTCGGTTTTGAACGACACATTCGCGGTATAGAAATACGAAAAGAACGCGATCATGGCGGCGAAAAACAACAGATACAGCGGCTGTCCATGCCCGAAATAGGCAAGAATCGTGTTCATGATGCCCGATCCCTGTGTGCCCGAGAATGTTGAAATCGTTGTCGGCAGCAACAACAAGGAAGACGCAAAAATCACCGGAATGACGCCAGCAGGGTTTAGCTTAACGGGCAAGTGCGAACTTTCGCCGCCGTACATTTTCATGCCCACCTGACGGCGCGGGTATTGAATATGAATTTTTCGCATGGCGCGTTCGACGAACACAATGAAGGCAATAACGACGATCACCATGACCATCACACCGATGATCACCGCAGGGCTGATCGTACCCGCACGCCCCTGCGCCAGAAACTGTGCCAGAGCGGCAGGCAGCTCTGCGATGATGCCGACAAAGATGATCAGCGAAATACCGTTGCCGATACCGCGCGCGGTAATCTGTTCGCCCAGCCACATCAGGAACATGGTGCCGCCAACCAGCGTCACGATCGTGGAAATGCGAAAGAACCAGCCGGGATCAGTGGCCAGATTGCCGGCTTCCAGACTGACCGCAAGCCCATAGGCCTGAAACACCGCCAGAATGACCGTGCCATAACGGGTGTATTGGTTGATTTTCTTGCGCCCCTGCTCGCCTTCCTTTTTGAGCTGTTCCAACTGCGGCACCATCGCCGTCATCAGCTGCACGATGATCGAGGCGGAGATATACGGCATGATCCCAAGGGCAAAGATCGCCATGCGGCCAATCGCACCGCCCGAAAACATATTCAGAATGCCGCCAATTCCACCCGAATTCGCGGTCACGAAGTCGCGTAGCGATGCGGCGTCGATGCCCGGCACCGGAATGAACGTGCCAAGCCGATAAACGATCAGCAGACCCAGAGCGAAGAGAATGCGCTGGCGCAACTCGGTGGCTTTGCCAAAGGCGCTCCAACTTAGGTTGGCGGCCATTTGTTCTGCGGCAGATGCCATAACGCTTGTCCCTTATGCGGTTGCGCCGCGCGATCCAAACCCGTGGATGCCCGACGGCACAGATAAATTCGTCAGACCGACATGTAAGCAGCCAAAGCGCTGCAAACAAGGATTATTCCGACGATTTTGGCGCGGCGGTGGTCAATTTTCCGCCAGCAGCCTCGACAGCCGCAACGGCGGATTTTGACGCGCCTGTGACTGTGAGATCGACCTTGGCTTTGAAATCACCCTTGGCAAGGATACGCACACCGTCGCGCACACGGCGCACCAGACCGGAGTCCACCAGCGATTTCTCGGTGATCGGTTTCTTGGTGTCGATCTTCCCCGCATCGATAAATTTCTGCAACAGGCCCAGATTTACGACCGCGTGGCGCTTGGCGTTAATGTTGTTGAAACCGCGTTTCGGCAAACGCTGGTACAGCGGCATCTGGCCGCCCTCGTAACCGGCGATGGCCACACCCGAGCGCGATTTCTGGCCCTTGATACCGCGACCACCGGTTTTACCGGTGCCCGAACCGGGACCGCGACCGATGCGCTTGCGCGATTTGGTGGCGCCGGGATTGTCACGTAATTCATTGAGTTTCATGTCGCATTCTCCTTTTGCCGGAACTACCCCCCGATTGCGACGAAAGGGATAAACACGGCGTTACAATGTGATTCTATGGCCGCGCGCGGCGTCCACCGGGGGCGTATAGATGGGAATTCAAGAGTGATCAAGAGCCCGACACATTAGAGTGTCGATGGGGCGCATGTCGTCAACGGCTGACAAATCTGCTAAAAATGAGGATTGTAAAAATGCGACGGTTTTTGACGTAAACCGAAAATCGGGTGCGTTAAATTCATTGTATCAAATCGCAGCGGGATTCTGACGAACAAGGTAAACCATATTGTGACAGGATTGACTCAGCACAAAATCGACGCCTTCTGGCGCGACGGATTTATTATGTTGGAACAAGCGGTTAGCGCCCAACAACTGGACGGGTTGCGCAAAACGTTTGCAAAATGGGTGAACGACAGCAAAGAACACTCCGGTGATTACGGTGTGACATTGGACGGGCGTCCGCGCTTTGACCTAGAGCCCGGTCACAGTCGTCAACATCCGGCCTTGCGCCGGGTTCAATCGCCCGAAGAAATCTCCGGCGACTATCTGAACGTCATGCGAAACGCGCGCACGGTTGATTACGTCGTTGATCTGATTGGGCCGAATATCAGGTTTCACCACGGTAAGGTGAATTCAAAGCAACCGGGTGCTGCCACACAGGTAAAATTTCATCAGGATTTCCCGTTTCAACCGATGAGCAACGATGATCTTGTCACCGCACTATTATTTATGGACGACGTGACAATGGACAACGGCCCGCTGGAGGTGGTGCCCGGGACACATAGAGGGCCGCTTTTCCCGCTTTGGCACAATGGTCGATTTACAGGTGCCGTTTCCGACGATGTCGTCAAAGCCCATCAGGATAACCTGCAAAGCTGTACGGGGGTTGCCGGCTCGGTATGCCTGATGCATTCAAGCCTGCTGCACGGTTCTGCCCCGAACCTGTCTAAATTGCCGCGCACGCTTTATATAGCCACTTATTATGCGGAAGATGCAATCGAGCTTAGCCCCAACCATTTACCAAGCAAATTCACCCATGATCTGGTGCGCGGCAAAGTCTCGGGCCGTGTGCGTTGCTCGGCTTTTGAAACAGAGATCCCCGAAAAGCCATCGGTAACATCGTTTTTTGATCAGCAAGCAGCGCAAGACGGCGATTGAGAGGGCGTACTAAGCCGAGGCTGCGCAGACCCAGTGTTCCGGTACCCGCCGTTGACACGCCCCGGTCATCCATTCCCGTAGGGTGGGTGATTTCACCCGCCATCCAACATCGAGCGCGGCAGTCGGTGCAAGCACCCACCCTGCGCTTACTCATTTTTCAGGTTTACAATTTGAGCGCCCCGCATTTGACGCGGGGTCTTTGTCTGTCAGATGAGAAACCCCGCATCAAGTGCGGGGCATCGGCGAAAAAGGCTTAGCCCTTCTCTTCAACAATCTCCACCATATGGCGCACTTTCGCCACCATACCGCGAACCGCCGGAGTATCTTCCAGCTCGCGCGTTTTGTGCATTTTGTTCAGGCCCAAGCCCACCAATGTGGCCCGCTGTTTGGCGGGGCGGCGGATGGGGCTGCCGGTCTGTTTGACGACGATTGTTTTTGCCATGATCAGGCCTCCGCAGTTTCGGCAGGTGCCTCAGCCGGAGCCGGTGCGACCACATCAGATTTAGGCAATATGTCCGAAACCTTCTTACCGCGACGTTGGGCAACCAGACGCGGGGAAAGCTCTTTTTTCAGACCGTCCATGGTGGCGCGGATCATGTTATAAGGGTTTTGCGACCCGATGGATTTCGCCACCACGTCCTGCACACCCAACATTTCGAACACTGCGCGCATGGGGCCGCCTGCGATAATACCGGTGCCTTGCGGTGCTGTGCGCATCACGACTTTACCGGCGCCGTGACGCCCGTTCATATCGTGGTGCAGGGTGCGGCCCTCGCGCAGAGGTACGCGGATCATCTGGCGTTTGGCGGCCTCGGTGGCTTTGCGAATGGCCTCGGGGACTTCTTTCGCCTTGCCTTTGCCAAACCCGACGCGCCCCTTTTGGTCGCCCACCACTACAAGCGCGGCAAAGCCAAAACGCTTACCGCCCTTGACGGTTTTGGACACGCGGTTGATCGCGACCAGGCGATCCTCGAACTCCGGAGTTTCGTCGCGGTCGCGACGTTTGTTCCGGCCTCTGTCTTCTCTAGCCATTACATTTACCCCTTAGAATTTCAGGCCGCCCTCACGGGCAGCATCTGCAAGCGCTTTGACTTTTCCGTGGAAAAGAAAGCCACCGCGATCAAAATAACACTCGGTCACACCAGCCTTTTTGGCGCGTTTGGCGATTTCGGTGCCAATCTTACCCGCAACGTCGATGTTGTTCTTACCCACAACGCCCAGTGCTTTCTCAAGACTGGAGGCCGAGGCCAGGGTGACTCCGTTCGCATCGTCGATCAGCTGCACGCTGATGTTTTTGGAAGACCGGTGAACGCTGAGACGGGGACGGCCACCGGCCGTCTTGCGCAGTTTGTTCCGTACGCGCATCCGGCGCTTCAGGAACAAGGTTCGTCTGGTTTGTGCCATTTACTTTGCTCCTTATTTCTTCTTGCCTTCCTTACGGAAGATAAATTCATCTTTGTATTTGATGCCTTTACCCTTGTAAGGTTCGGGTTTGCGCCATTCGCGAATATTTGCCGCGACCTGTCCAACGACTTGCTGGTCTATGCCCTCGACAATCACCACTGTGGGTTTCGGGGCCGTAATGGTCACGTCGGCAGGAATTTCGAAATTCACATCGTGTGAATAACCCAGTTGCAATTTAAGAATGTTGCCTTGCACCGAAGCACGAAAACCAACGCCGTTGATTTCCAATTCCTTGCTGAAACCGGCAGTGACACCGGTGACAAGGTTGGCCACCTGGGTGCGGGACATGCCCCATTGCTGGCGCGCGCGTTTGGACATGCCGCGCGGCATGACAGACACGGTGTTTTCCGCCAAAGTGATTGTTACATCGTCAGACGCAGTGAACGAGCGCGTTCCCCTGGGGCCTTTGATTTCGACCGTCTGTCCCGACACGTTGGCGCTTACGCCACTGGGCAGGTCGACCGGTTTTTTACCAATTCTTGACATCATATCCCCCTAGAACACTGTGCACAAAACTTCGCCGCCGACATTGTCGACCCGAGCCTGTGCATCAGACATCACACCTTTGGGCGTGGACACGATGGCGATTCCAAGACCCTGACGGACCGAAGGGATATCAGCGACACCGGCATACACGCGACGACCGGGCGTTGAAACGCGTTTGAGTTCGCGGATGACCGGCGCGCCATCAAAATATTTCAGGCTGATTTCCAGTTCTGGAAAACCCGCAGTGTCCGAAGCTTTGGAATAGCCGCGAATATAGCCTTCGCCCTGCAGCACATCTAGCACCCAGCCGCGAAGCTTGGACGCCGGTGTGCGGCACGATGATTTTCCGCGCATCGAAGCGTTGCGGATACGAGTCAGCATATCACCGATAGGATCGTTCATGGACATTTCTTAAACCCTCCTTACCAGCTCGACTTGACCATGCCGGGGATCTGACCGAACGAGGCCAGATCACGCAGCGCGATCCTTGAAACTTTAAGTTTACGATAATACCCGTGCGGGCGACCGGTGATCTGACAGCGGTTGTGCAGCCGGGTCTCGGACGAATTGCGGGGTAGTTTTGCCAGTTTCAGACGCGCTTTGAAACGCTCTTCCATTGGCAGGTCCTGATTGCTGGCGATTTCTTTCAGCGCAGCCCTTTTGGCGGCGAATTTATTCACCAGTGTCGCGCGTTTGATTTCGCGTTGGATCATTGCAGCTTTTGCCATTGTTTGTCCCTTCCGCGATCAAGCGTTGAATGGCATGTTGAAATGCTTCAACAGGCTTTTGGCTTCGGCGTTTGTATTTGCCGTTGTACATATGATGATATCCATGCCCCACATTTCATCGATTTTATCAAAATTGATCTCGGGGAACACGATGTGCTCTTTCAGGCCCATGGCGTAATTGCCGCGCCCGTCAAAACTTTTGTCCGAAACACCCCGAAAATCACGAATCCGTGGCATAGCGACGGTCACCAGACGATCAAGGAAATCATACATGCGGTCGCCGCGCAGGGTCACTTTGACTCCCAAAGGCATATCCTCGCGCACCTTGAAACCGGCGATCGAATTCTTGGCTTTGGTAATCACCACTTTCTGACCGGCAATTGCGGTCAGATCGGCCTCGGCGGAACGGATTTTCTTGCTGTCGGCCACGGCTTCGCCGATGCCCATGTTCAGCACGATTTTGTCCAGTTTGGGAATCTGCATGTCGTTTTTGTAGGAAAATTCTTCCTTCATCGCGGCGCGCACGGTTTTGGCGTACTGCGTTTTTAAGCGGGGGGTATAATCAGCCATCGATCAATGCTCCCGATTTTTTGGCAAAACGCACTTTACGCTCGCCTTCCATGCGAAAGCCAACCCGGGTTGCGCCGCCGTCTTTGGGATCGACCAGCGCCAGATTTGACATCTGGATCGGCAGATCCTTGGGAACGCGCCCGCCCTGACTGGACTGGGTTTGTTTGGTGTGGCGGACGGCAACGTTGATGCCGGACACGACCGCCTTGCCGGTGGTTGGGTTGACAGAGGTGATATCGCCCTGCTTTCCTTTGTCCTTACCGGCCAGTACGATCACCGTGTCGCCTTTTCTAAGTTTCGCGGCCATCTTACAGCACCTCCGGGGCGAGCGAGATGATCTTCATGAAATTCTTGCCACGCAGCTCGCGCACCACCGGGCCAAAAATCCGTGTGCCGATGGGCTCGCCAGTAGGGCTAAGGATCACGGCGGCGTTGCGGTCAAAGCGGATGGCGGTGCCATCGGGGCGGCGCACTTCTTTTGAGGTGCGCACAACGACTGCTTTGCGCACGTCGCCTTTTTTCACCTTGCCACGTGGAATTGCTTCCTTAACGCTTACCACGATGATGTCACCCACGGACGCGTACCGCCGCTTGGAACCACCTAAAACCTTGATGCACTGAATGCGGCGGGCGCCGCTGTTGTCAGCCACATCCAGATTGGTCTGCATCTGGATCATTTATCTTCTCCCGACCTTTGGGGACATTTGCATTTGCCCCAGGGTTTCGATTGACAGGATGGTTCGCCTCAAGCGTCCAGCACAACCGTCCATCGTTTGGTTTTAGAGATCGGCGCGCATTCTTGGATGCGAACCTTATCCCCGACTTTGAATTGGTTATCGGCATCGTGCGCCCGGTATTTCTTGGACTTACGAATGGTTTTCTTCAGAACCGGATGGGTGAACCGACGTTCAACCGAAACGGTTACGGTCTGGGCGTTCTGATCAGAGGTCACAGTGCCTGCAAGGATACGCTTTGGCATGGTCCGCCCCTATTCTTTGGCCGCAGCGGCGGCGACTTCGTTCAGAATTGTTTTCACCCGCGCCGCGTCCCGGCGGACGACTTTCATGCGGGCGGTGTTTTCGTTCTGCCCGGTGGCGGTCTGAAAGCGCAGATTGAACGCCTCTTTCTTCAGGTCCGCCAAAGCATCCCGCAGCTGGTCAGGTGTCTTTTCACGTAATTCGGCAGCGTTCATCGCTGTGGTTCCTTTCAACATCACCGGTGGGCCTGCAAGAGTCACCCTGATTCCGGTGGAGTCAGTATTTGAAGAGGCGTCTATAGGGGGGTTTTGTGGGGGTGGCAAGGGGAGAAATTCAGAAGGCTGCACTTGATCTAACGCTTTGCTTGTCCCCAGAAAATGAAGTCTTTTGATTTTTCCTTTAGCGCAACTAAACTTGGTTTCAATTCATGCTGCAGCGCGACCCAAATCTAAATTTTTTTTAACGAAAGTGGGTAAATGCACGATCCTAATTCCGAAGATCGATTGCAACTCGGTTTCATGGATTTGGCCAGATGGCTGTGTGTTGAAGGTGAAATCGACTATAGCGTTGACCATGCAAATTCAGAAAGACTATGGCAATTAATGTACCACCCCGTCAAAAATGGGGGCCTTATCCCGTCCGCAAGTGATTGCGACTATCCTTTGAGGTGCTAAGACGGAAATAGGACGTTATGGTGCCGATTTGCGGCAGCGCGCCCAGCACATTTGCGTGGAAGTTTTTATAACTTTCCAGATCGCCGCATTCAACGCGCAGCAGGTATTCGGCGTTCCCGGCGATGTTGTGGCACTCCAGAACCTGGGTCGCTGCCTCCATGGCGCGCTCGAACGCGCGGGCGTCTTTGCTGCCCTGTTGGCTGAGGCCAACCATGACAAAAACCGTGATCAGCGGCTGGATCGCCGCGCGGTCGATGACGGCGCGGTAGCCCTTGATGATGCCGCGGCGCTCCAGCTCCTGCACGCGGCGCAGGCAGGCCGAGGGCGACAACCCGACCCGTTTCGCCAGTTCCAGATTGCTGAGTCGCTCGCTTGTCTCAAGCGTTCGCAATATAGTTTCGCCAATTTGATCTATTTCGCTCATTAATTGCAGATAAATGCCCAGCACCACCAAGATTGCAACCCAATTGTCGCGATTCTGGGGATATATGTCCGCATTATCCAAAGGAGAACCCCATGAAAGCTTTGTACGACTACGACATCTCGGCGGAGCGGGGATATTTGTGCAAGTTTGACGCTGACAAAATCAAATTGGAAAACGATCTCGCACAGGCCCGGGAGATCGCGATGTCTCTGCCCGAAATTCTGCCCTCGGGCCGGGTCCAGCAATTCCTGAAGAACAATTTGCCGGTATTTGATGATAGCGCCATCATCAATGACTGTGACGACGCTCAGGCGCGTATCGCGATGGTGCATTATTCTTTCATGGTTCAGGCCTATGTCTGGGGCGGGGCGGAACCGGCCGATATTTTGCCGGCCTGTCTGGCCGTGCCGGTCGCGGCGCTCGCCGACCGGTTGGGCCAGCAACCGTTACTTCCCTACAGCGGCTATGTGCTTGATAACTGGGCGCCGCTGAATCGCGCCGACGCTGTGGGTCTGGACAACATCTATATGATTCAGAATTTTCTGGGCGGGCAGGACGAAAACTGGTTTGTCCTTATTCATGTGGCCATAGAGGCGGCTGCCGGTGGCCTGTTGGCCAAAATGCCCGATTTGGTTCGGGCCGCGACCCAAAAAGACAGCCAAACCATGTGCAGGCTGTTGGGCGACATGGCGGAAATCTGGGCGCGTATCAATGCGGTGTTCGACCGTATGCCGGAACGGTGCGACCCCTATATTTATTTTCAGCGCGTGCGCCCCTATATTCACGGCTGGGCGGACAATCCGGCCCTGCCCGACGGTGTCATTTATGAGGGCGTCGAACGCTACGGCGTCACAGGGCAGGCGTTTCGCGGCCAGACGGGATCGCAGTCGTCGATCGTTCCGGCGATGGATGCTTTATTGGGCGTAGGACACGCACAGGATCCGATGAAATCCTTCCTCGACCAGCTGCACAATTACCGACCACCCGCACACCGCGCCTTTATCGACGATTTGCGGCGCGAAAGCCCGCTGCGGTCAACGGTTCAGGACCTTGGCAATGCGGAATTAAATGACGCCTATAACGCCAATATTCAGTCGGTTGCGGACTTTCGCAGCCGCCACCTTGAATACGCGGCAAGCTATATCAATAAGCAAAGCGGTGCCGCTGCGGGCAACGACACAGACGTGGGCACCGGCGGCACGCCATTCATGCGGTATTTGAAAAAACACCGCGAAGAAACGCGCCGGCATTTGATTTGAGTGGTAAAGCCGCCATGCTCCCTAATTATTCTTTCCTCCGAATCTCTCGGTCAAATACGCCATGATCTGGCTCAATTCCGCGTCTTCTGCAGTCAAACCATTGCCGACCATCCTCGTGACCAGTACCACAGCATCGTCAAACGTGTTGATGGTGGCCCCTTCCACCAGCACCGGCGAATGACACTGCGAACACTTGAGTTCGAACACCGCCTTGGCGGCAGCGGCGTCGTAATTTTGGGGCACGGCGATATCGGGCCTGGAAACGGCATCCTGGCTGGCTGTGGTTTCCATAGCCTCGATCCGCCTTTCGCTCACGCCTTCGCGCAGGGTTGGCGTAATGGCAATCAGATACGCTGTGACACGCCACTGATCGCTTTCGCTGATGGCATTGAGCGTCGTCGACCGCCGTGCCATCCGCATGACCGTGTTGTGCCAGGCTTCGGGTGTGCGCGGCTTGACAAGAATAGTGCGAAGATCATGGCATTGCGTGCATTTGCGGGTCAGTACGTCACGCCCTATTGCCAAACCGGATGACGAAGCCAGTTCGCGCAACCCGGCCTCGTCTTCAAAACCGATGAGCGGTAGAAATTTCCTGACCCGGTCGATGCGTTCCCGCGCAAAATTGTCGCCATCCTGCGCCGTTGCGCGCAAATAGGCTTCGCGCGCGGCAAACGGCACCGCCAACCCTGTCAATAGCAACGTGAATATCAGCAGCGATGTGCCAAGAAGCGGCGCAAGGGTCGACTCCATGTGTTTGAAGAATCTGACAACCATGATTTTGATCAGCAGGATGGCCCCGATCGCAAGGCCCAGCGTCAGATGGATCACCGTCCGCGCCGGAAGTTCGACCTGATAAGTCCAAAGACGCGGCACCATATCCCACATCAAAACAACATAAATGCCGACGAAGACGTATCCCATCAGCCGGTGCAGGTTCATCAAAGACCGCGGTGCCGAACTCCTGTGCTTCTTTTTGTCAAACGGAAAGCCCCAGAGGTAATACATGAGAAACGTGAGAAACAGAGCCAGTAAAAGAAACGCCCCTCCAAAAATGGCGTTGGTGGTCGCTCCCATGTTTTCTCCTACTCTGGGCTTGCTATGTCGGTTTAATATTCCATCCGGTTATGTGTCTTTACCTTAGCTGAAACCGGTCACTTGAACAGACGTAAAAATAACGTTCTGTGGGTGTCTTAGCACCTCGATCAAAGCGTCGATCACGGCGACCCTGCCAGCACAACAACGCGTGGCGCGTGAGAAATTCTGTCACTCACCCCAACCATAGTTGAAGCTCACGCTGATCCGCTCTTCTTCTGCCATGTTCATGGGCACCTCGTGGCGCAGCCAGCTTTCCCAAAGCAAGACGTCACCGACATTGGGTTTCACGTAGACAAAACTGCGCAATTGCTCTGGAGCATCCGCCATGCGCGCCGGGGCGGCCATCATCATGGGCAGGCGCGGGTCTTCGAATTTTATGGCGCTGGTCCCTTTGGGCATGGAAACATAGGTGGTGCCGCTGACAACGCTGTGCGGGTGAATGTGCGACGTATGCACCCCGCCGGTGGGAAGAATATTGAACCACAGGCTGTCCAGCTTAAGGGTCTTGCCGTCCAGATCAAATGCCAGATCACCCGCAAAATCCGCGACGTGTTGGTCCAGCGATTTCACCAAATCCTTGAAGATCGAAAACCGCCACGCCAGATCGTCAAGTGACGCGTAAGACGTATAACCGGGATAGTCGTTTTCTTCGCACCACGCCTGCCCCGCCGTGTCGTCATCAGCTATGGACAGACAAGAGGCGTGCAGCTCGGCGGCGTCAACGGGGTAGCCTTTATCAGACAATGGCGCGCGGTACAGGCGGGTGACAAAAAGCGAGGTGATGTTTGACATACCCCGTCATAACGCGGCGCGGCGGGCATGGCGAGGGGTGCAATCGCGCCGCGCGGTGATTAAGGTTAAGGGACTGGCGCATGACAACCGCCCACCCATTCAGACTGAAAGTTCTGCGATGACCAAGCCCAAAGCCCCAACAGTCAACACTGCCGTTGAAGAATCTCAGGTCAACGCCGCCAAGCGCCGTAAAAAGGGCGAGTTCGTGCGCGGTGTTAGTGGGTTTCGCAGTATCTTGGGCGAAGACCCGGATTTTCCGGCACAGCCCAATCGCTATCACTTGTTTGTGG
>CAZPQL010000056.1:2299-19474 GCA_964588725.1 uncultured Rhodobacterales bacterium | reverse complement strand
GATTCAACCCGCCAGTCTTGACCTGCGTCTCGGGACGAAAGCCTACCGGATTCGCGCCTCGTTCCTCAGCGGCAAAGACCGCTCGGTGGCGGCGCGCCTGTCGGAATTCGTGATGCACGAAATGGACCTGAGCGACGGCGCGGTTTTGGAAAAGGGCTGCGTTTATGTGGTGCCCCTGATGGAAAGTCTGGCGCTGCCCGCTGCAATCAAGGCTGTGGCCAATGCCAAAAGCTCGACCGGACGGCTTGATCTGCTCACCCGGCTGATAACCGACCAAAGTGCAGAGTTTGACCGCATAGAGGCCGGATACACCGGGCCGCTCTACGCGGAAATCTGTCCGCGATCGTTTTCGGTTTTGGTGCGCCCGGGGATGCGGCTTAATCAAATCCGGTTTTCACGCGGCGACGCCACGCTTGATGATCGCGCGCTGGAAGAGCTGCACGCCAAAGTTTCACTGGTGTCGGGTACAGCCCACATCGATCAGGGTTTGGGATTTTCGGTCGATTTAACCGCCCGCGCAGGTGGTATCGTCGGCTTTCGCGCCAAACCGCACACGGGCGTGATCGATCTGGACAGCATCGACCACTATGCCCCTTTGGATTTCTGGGAGCCGATCACGGCACAAAACCGTCAGATCATTCTGGACCCGGATGCGTTTTACATTCTGGTGTCGCGCGAATCAGTGCATATCCCCCCCGATTGTGCTGCCGAAATGGCCCCGTATTTGGCGATGGTGGGTGAATTTCGCGTGCATTACGCCGGGTTCTTTGATCCCGGTTTCGGCCACCACGGCGCGGGCGGTCACGGGTCGCGCGGGGTTCTGGAAGTGCGCTGCCACGAGGCGCCGTTCGCGCTGGAACACGGGCAGATCGTCGGGCGGCTGGTTTACGAACGCATGACAGAGCCGCCTGATGTGCTTTACGGGGCCGACAAAGGGTCAAATTATCAGGGGCAAGGTCTGAAATTATCCAAACATTTCAAGACTGTTTAACCAGAGACGTCCGGTTCCGCGTCGCGCAAAACCCGGCGCATGATTTTGCCGGTGGCGGTCATGGGCATGTGGTCGATGAACGAGATACTGCGCGGGGCGACGTGCGGTGAAAGCCTGGTGCGCACCCGTCTGATCAGCGCCGCTTCCAGATTTTTGTGCGGCGTGTTTTCAGCCAGCACGACAAAGGCTTTGACGACTTCGGTGCGCAGGGGATCGGGAATACCTACGGCGGCAGCCATGACAACGTCGGCGTGGCCGCACAGGCAATCCTCGATCTCGGAGGGGCCGATCCGATAGCCCGAAGACGTAATCACATCGTCGTCGCGCGCGCTGAACGTGACATAACCGTCGTCGTCCATCACCCCCAGATCGCCGGTGCGCATCCAGTCGCCGACAAATTTTTCGGCGGTTTTTGACGGTTGGTTGAGATAGCCCAGAAACATGCCCGGCGAGTCCCGGTGAACGGCGATTTCGCCCAGCGTACCACGCGGCAAGTCCTGTCCGTCGCTGTCGATGACGGCCACCTGGTGTCCGGGAACCGCGCGGCCAATCGCTCCGGCACGCGGCTCTAACACCTGATGCGATCCGCAAAGCACCAGATTGCATTCGGTTTGACCGTAAAGTTCGTTGATCGTCACACCCAACGCCGCTTGTCCCCATTCAAGCAACGAACCGCCAAGCGACTCGCCACCCGATCCGACAGAGCGGATAGCAACATCTTTTGGTACCTTGGTTTGCTGCATCAACCGCAGCGCCGTCGGTGGCAAAAACATATTGCGAATATCGGTTTTAGCAATCAGATCAAAGGCATAATCCGGATCAAACTTGGCCATTCGGTGCGACACCAGCGGCACACCGTAATAAAGCGACGGCAGCGCCATGTTCATCAGACCGCCAATCCATGCCCAATCGGCGGGCGTCCATGTTTTATCGCCCGCACTGGGAAAGAAATCGTGGTGCAACTCTATCGACGGGAGGTGCCCAATCAAAAACCGATGGGCGTGCAGTACGCCTTTAGGCGGGCCGGTGGTGCCTGACGTATAGGACATCAGCGCCACTGTGTCGGCGGTACAGCGCTGCGGCGCAAAACCGCCCGACGCCCGCGCGATGTCGCCGTGAAAATCACGCGCGCCGTCCGCCGCACCGTCGATGCACCAGATCTGCCGCAGATCGGGAAGTTGATCCCGTATCGTCAGAACTTTGGGCAAGTTGGCGCGGTCAGTGATGATCGCTCTGGCCCCGCTGTCAGACAGACGGAACGCCAATCCGTCTGCGCCAAACAGCGTGAACAGAGGAAGCGATACGACGCCGGATTTGAAACAGGCGAAATGGCTGATCAGCACTTCGGGGCATTGCGCCAAAAGCAGCGCGCAAACGTCGCCCTTCGCCAGTTTATGCGCGGAAAAAACACTGGCCAGTCTATCGGATTTTTCGCGTAGATCGCCATAGGAATACGGGTGCGCGTCACCATTCGTATCCAGATGGATCAGCGCAATCCGCGCCGCGTCGTGACCCGCCCAACTGTCGCAACAGGCCCGCGCTATGTTGAAATCGGCGGGAATATTCCAGCGAAAATCGCGCTGCATTTCCGACCATGTGGCGCCTTTACGCAGCACACGTCGCACGGCCGCAAAGTCAGCGCACATAAACCACCAGTTTGGGCAGTGCGGTCAGTGGAATATCCAACAGCCGCATCGCCGACAGCGAGATCTGACTGCCTCCGGATTTTTCGCCGCCTTTGGGGATCAGCGTCACGTTCACGCTTTTGCCGTTTTTCTCCCAGCGCACGCGCCCCTCGAACCGGCGGGTAACCAGAGGCGTTTTTAGCCAGAATCCCTGTTCGGCAACGTCGCCCAGCGACGCGATCGTGGTCCCGAGTGGTCGATCGACCGTCGCGCTCGTATCGCCTGCGGTGGCGGTGTCTGCTGCGCTCGCCTGATCAAATTCGCTGGCGGTGTTACCGGTGACACGCAGTGTGTCGCCCTGTGCGGGGCGGGCGCGCGGGCGCAATGTGTCACTGTCGGGGCGGCGCACCGACTGGCACACTGAATCGTCCTGGGCACAACGGGGCACGACCAGCGGAGCGGATTTTTTGGCCAAAGGGTTGACGCCCGCACAAGCCGTCAGGACGAGCGCCCCGCATACGGCCAAAGCATGCCCCCGCCAGCTGGTGGCTTTGGGTCGAATATCCGATTGATTGGCGCTATCCATTTGGCGTTTCTAAGCCGGTTCACACTTTTGTTCAACGCTTTGCCCGACGCAGGATGTCCGCGCGATCCCATTCCCACGTCCGGCACGGCCGACGCGGTTACCCGCGCACCGCGTCGCTTGATCACCGGCCTGACAACGCACGGCTGATCGCCGCCGTCCACCATCGACTTAACAAGGACGGTTCTGATGGATTGCGCTAGATACTCGGCGGAAAAATGACCCCGTGCGCAAGCCCCATTAGGGGCCGTAATCATTCCAATATTGCGCGCAGCAACCGCGCCCGGATCGGCGGAATATTCGCCACCTCCACCGCTGTGAATACGTGTATGGTGCCCAGATCTCGGTCGATGACCGCGTGGTCCGAAACCCAACCACCCAAGGCCAGATAGGACTGCAATAAGGGTGGCATTTTGACGCCAGAGTGACAGTCGCGGTACTGGGCAAAGCCGTGGATATCCGGCGCAATGGCGTCCGGGTGCAAGGCGGGCGGCGCCAGATGGTCGCGAGCGAGTTGCGCAAACACGCCCGCATAAATTTTCGGATCAACGCCGTTGAATGACGAGCAGCCGAACAACAAAGCCACCTGGTGATTGTCGATGTACCGCGCCAACGCGCCCCAGAGAAGGCGCAGAATATCCGGGTCCGACACATCGGGGTCAACACAGAACCGCCCGATTTCCACGGCCGGACCGGGGTGGGCAGCAAGACGAGACAGCCCGTAGAACTGCCCGCTGTAGGAATGCAAGATATCCGCCATCCGCGTGTAATGGCCAAGCCTGTAACACGCGATCAATCGGTCGCTGTCAATTTCTTCAAGCAGAACGTGTTGGCAGGTATCGTCAAAGCGGTCCCTGTCGCTGACGCTGGTATCGGCGCGAAAACACCGGCTGCGCAGCGCCAGCGCCGCCGCCATATCGCCAGGTGCGCGGCTTACGCGAACACGGTAAGGTCCCTTCACGATCTCCGGCATTGCAATCGGGCTTTCATCTTTGCGCGGCCCTGCCTATCTATGTTAATAACCAGGATCGTCAACATCATGATCAACCCGCGCGAGGCCCAACATGACCGCAAAAATCGTTAAATCAGATGCCCAGTGGAAGGCTCAGCTATCGGACATGGCCTATAAAGTCACCCGCAAGGGTGCAACCGAACGTCCGTTTACCAACGATAATTACCCCAAGACCAAAGGAGCGTTCGACTGCGTGTGCTGCGGCGCGTCGTTGTTTGACGCAAATACCAAGTTTGACAGCGGCACCGGCTGGCCGTCTTTTTACGCCCCGGCGACGGGTGCCAAGGTGGGCGAAAAAGCCGACAACAGCCTGTTCACAAAGCGCACCGAAGTGGTTTGTGCCACCTGTGACGCGCATCTGGGCCACGTCTTTCCCGACGGACCGAACCCCACCGGGCTACGCTATTGCATCAACGGTGCGGCGCTGGATTTCAAACCCGTGACCGAAGACAGTTGATTGCCGGTTTTCACAAATATTTGCACGCTTCTTTGCGTGCAAACGGCTTCATGTTATCGCCATGGGCGTTCAGGAAACCCGTCACCGGAGCGACGTTGCGTTTGGACAGTTCGCGCAGCCACCAGCCGACGACTTTCTGCATGAACCATTCAGTTTCCCGCGTATACTGACCGGCCCAGCCCAAAATTCGCGCGCGTATCGCGCGATCCCGCTTATCAGGCGACGCCATGCGCGCCCAGGGCAGAGTCGTCACCAGTGCTGCGCGGCGCACCCACATATTTTCGTGCACCGTCCATGCCGCAACGTCGTCAAGGCGCGTCCGCACCGCCAAAAGCCGGAACGAACCGGCTTTGCAGGCGTGATCGGCAATGGCCCATGCGTCAAAATCCGCGACCCACGTTGAGATTTCGGCCCAGACCCCGGCGTCGTCGTCAAAACGCGGCTTTGACAATATTTTAGCCGCCGCGACACGCGCCTCATGGATATCGCTGCGCCATAGTGCGCGGGCAGATGCGACCAGAGTTTCAGTGTCTGCGCCCTGTTTCCAACGCCTTACCAAGGCATCAATTTCGGGGTTGGACACGCCCAGATATGCGCGTTTGGCTTTGTGATAGGCGGCCATTTCGTTGGATTTTTGCGCCCTCGCCAGCGACTTAAGCTGATCAAGCGCGTGGTCCGGCGACATTATTCGACTGTGACCGATTTGGCCAGATTGCGCGGTTGATCTACATCGGTGCCCTTGGTGACGGCGGTGTGGTAAGCCAGCAGCTGCGCAGGCAGCGCGTAAAGGATGGGGGCAAAAAACGGGTCTACTTTGGGCAAGACCAGCGTTTTCCAGACGCCGTGGTCGGCAATTTTTGCACCCTCTTCGTCGGTAATCAGAACGATCTTTCCGCCGCGCGCCATGACCTCTTGCATGTTGGAAACTGTTTTATCAAACAACGCGTCTTTGGGGGCCATAACAACGACGGGCACGTCTTTGTCGATCAGGGCAATCGGCCCGTGTTTTAGCTCGCCGCTGGCGTAGCCCTCGGCATGTATATAACTGATTTCCTTTAGTTTTAATGCACCTTCCAAGGCCAGCGGATACATGGATCCGCGCCCCAAAAACAGAATATCGCGGGCTTTCGCCAGATCACGCGCCACGGTCTTTATCGCCGGTTCCACCGCCAGCGCCTGATTGAGCAGGGTCGGCAGTTTCTGGATTTTGGTGGCGTATCGGGCTTCGTCTTTCTTGCTGATCTCACCCCGTTGGCGCGCCGCAAGAATCACCGTCGACGCCAGCGCCACAAGTTGGCTGGTAAAGGCTTTGGTCGACGCCACGCCGATCTCGACGCCCGCCAGAATAGGCAGCGCCAGATCGCTTTCGCGCGCGATCGAGCTTTCGGATACATTCACAATGGACACGATCTGCGCCACTTTTCCCTGACAATATCGCAGCGCCGCCAATGTGTCGGCGGTTTCGCCCGATTGGCTGACGAACAGCGCAATTTCCTCTTTTGACGTCGGCGGTTCGCGGTAGCGGAATTCCGACGCCACATCGAGCTCGACCGGCAGGCGTGCAATCGCCTCGAACCAGTATTTCGCTACCATACAGGCCAGGTATGCGGTGCCGCAGGCCACCATGGTGATGCGGTCGGCTTTGGCAAAATCGAGACGATCCGCCCCAACCGTAAAAGCGGTGCGATCGTCGGTCAGGTAATGGGTGATACCGTCGGCAATAACCGTTGGCTGTTCGGCTATTTCTTTGGCCATGAAATGGGAGTAGCCACCCTTGTCGATTGATGTTGCCTTGGAGTTGACCACGACCAGTTCGCGGTTGGCGCGCCGGCCCCCGCCGTCAAAAATTTCCGCCCCCGCACGGCGCACCACCGCCAGATCGCCCTCTTCAAGATAGGTTATGCGGTTGGTCAGCGGTGCCAGCGCCAGTGCATCGGACCCCACGTACATTTCACCGTCCCCGTGGCCCAACGCCAGCGGCGAGCCTTTGCGCGCCGCGATCATCAAATCACCGTCGCCTTCAAACAGCAGGCAAATCGCGAAAGCACCGGTCAGTTTGGCCACGGTTTTTTGCGCGGCTTCCAGCGGTGTGCTGCCGGCTGTCAGAAAATCCATGATCACCAAAGCAATGGTTTCGGTGTCGGTTTGGGTTGTGAATTCATGTCCTTTTTGCGCCAGCTCGGCGCGCAACTCGCGAAAGTTTTCGATGATGCCGTTGTGCACGACCGCCACGGGTCCGGCGCGGTGCGGGTGGGCGTTGGACACAGAAGGCGCACCGTGGGTGGCCCAGCGGGTATGGCCGATACCCGCCTTGCCCGCCAGGGGTTCGTGGACCAGCAAATCCGACAGGTTGATCAGTTTTCCGAGCGCACGCCGCCGCGTCAGCACACCGTCGTTGACCGTGGCTATCCCGGCGCTGTCATAGCCGCGGTATTCGAGTCTTTTTAGCGATTCCAGTATTTGCGGTGCCACTTCGTGGTCGCCCAGAATTCCGACGATTCCGCACATTATTTATCATCCCCCCGGGCGGTGAAATGTTTGTGCGAAAAACCTGCAATATTGTGCTGCTTATCGCGTGTAATCCCCAACGCACCTTCAGGCACGTCTTTGGAAATCACCGATCCCGATCCGGTCATGGCGCTGTCGCCGACGACCACCGGTGCGACCAGCGCGGTGTTCGAGCCGATGAACGCGTCCGCGCCGATGGACGTTTTGAATTTGGCAATGCCGTCGTAATTGCAGGTAATCACGCCGGCACCGATATTGGCGCGCGGTCCCACCTCTGCGTCGCCCACGTATGACAGGTGGTTGACCTTGGCATCCTGCCCGATAACAGACTCTTTGATCTCCACGAAATTTCCGACCCGCGCTCTTTCGCCAATATCCGCGCCCGGGCGCAATCTGGCAAAGGGGCCGATGGTGGCGTTCTTGGCAATGTGACAGCCCTCAACGTGACAAAATGCCCGGATCTCTGCACCGGAGTCCACGGTGACACCGGGTCCGAACACCACGTTGGGCGCAATGGTCACGTCGCGACCGATAGTGGTGTCGCGGGCAAAGAAAACCGTTTCGGGCGCAGTCAGCGTGACGCCACCCGCAAGCATTTTTAGACGGGTTTCCGCCTGAAACACCGCCTCGGCGTCCGCCAGATGTTCGCGCGAGTTGATGCCGAAAGTTTCGGCCTCGTCGCAGGTCACTACGCCCGGATTCAGCCCGCCGCTGCGCGCCAGACCGACGATGTCGGTCAGATAATATTCGCCACTGCCGTTGTCATTGGTCAGTTTGGCGACAAGGTCAAACAGCACGCGCGCGTCGGCGCAAACGACACCGGAGTTGCACAGGGTAATATCAAGCTGGGTTTGCGTGGCCTCCCCGGCCTCGACAATGGCGTCAAGCGTACCCTGGGCGTTGACGATCAGGCGACCGTATTTGCCCGGGTTTTCGGCCTCAAAGCCAAGCACAACGACGTCGCCGCCATTTTTGCGCGCCTGCAGCATTTTTTGCAGGGTTTCTCGGCGCACAAAAGGTGTATCGCCATAAAGCACGATGACATCGCCGTTAAAATCTGCCAGCGCCTCTTTGGTCTGCGCCACCGCGTCGCCGGTGCCGTTTTGCGAGCCCTGCTGCACGATTGTAACGCCGGGGCTGAACGCCAGCGCCTCTTTGGCTACGGCGTCACCCCCGTGTCCGGTGACCACGATCAGGCGGGCTGCATCTAGCGTCGTCGCCGTGGCCATGGCGTGATGCAGCATCGGAACCCCGCCAAGGGGATGCAGAACTTTGGGCGTGTCGGACTGCATCCGTGCACCTTTGCCGGCCGCAAGAATGATCGTGGCGATGGACATGGGCGATCCTAAGTGAACGTCAGGGCTTTTTAGACGGGAAAACGTCGCTCTGAAAGCAAAACATCATCAACAATGCTTTCGATTCATTACACAAAATGCCATTGTACAGCGAAATTCCGCTTGGAGACCTCATGGATACGGTAATTTTTGATCTCGACGGCACTTTGGCCGATACGTCCGGCGATCTGATCGCTGCGGCCAACGCTTGTTTTACGGACTTGGGCCACGGCTCGCCGCTTGATCCTGTGAACGATATGGCTGTGGCGTTCGCCGGTGGTCGCGCTATGCTCGGGCTTGGGTTTGCGCGGTGTGGCTCCAACGCAGACGAGTCCGTTGTGGACCGTGAGTTTCCGCTGTTCCTGGCGCATTACCGGCGCAATATAGATGTGTTTACAACGCTTTACCCCGGTGTTGCGGCGGCTTTGAAAGAGTTGCGCAACAACGGTTACGCGTTGGGCGTCTGCACCAATAAACCGGTTGAACTGGCGAATATTCTGCTGGAACGCCTTGGGATTGGCTCATTTTTTGACGTGGTGCTGGGGGCCGACAGTCTGGATGTGAAAAAACCGCATAAACGTCACCTGCTTGAAACCATTGCCCGCCTTGGCGGTGACGCCGGGCGCGCTGTTCTTATCGGCGATACGGTGACCGACCGGCAGGCCGCCGCCGGTGCCGGTGTGCCGTGCGTTCTGGTCAGTTTCGGGCCTGTCGGTCTTGGCGTGCGCGATCTAAATCCCGAGGCCACGCTGGCACATTTCGACGATTTGGGGGCGCTCATCGCCGGGCTGTTGCCGCCGGACGCGGTGGCGCGTCATGGTTGAGGTGTTCAAAGGCAGCTTTACCCAACAGGAACCGTTGCCGGACGATGCCATCGCCGCGGCAGTCAAGGTCATGAAAACCGGACGGTTGCACCGCTATAATACCCTGGGCGATGAAGCCAGCGAAACCGCGCTGCTGGAGGCGGAATTTGCGGCGATGAGCGGCGCAAAATTCTGCCTGGCGGTGGCGTCGGGCGGCACCGCAATGGCAACCGCTTTACGCGCCGTCGGTGTTGGCCCCGGTGACACTGTTCTGACCAACGCCTTTACACTGGCCCCGGTGCCCGGCGCGATTGCGGCGGTCGGCGCAGCGCCGGTATTTATCGAGGTGACCGATCGTCTTGTGATCGATCTGGACGATTTGCGCGCAAAAATTGAAGATCACGATGCGCAGTTTCTTTTGCTGTCGCATATGCGGGGTCACATCGTGGATATGGACGCGCTGATGGCGATTTGCGACCGCGCCGGTATCAGGGTCGTCGAGGATTGCGCCCACACAATGGGGGCGGCCTGGGACGGCGTGACCAGCGGGCGGCACGGGTTGACGGCGTGTTATTCAACGCAAACCTACAAGCATCTGAACTCGGGCGAGGGTGGTCTGATCATAACGGATAACCCTGAACTGATGGCGCGCGCCACCATCCTGTCGGGCAGTTATATGCTTTACGGGCGGCATCTGGCAGGGCCACCCAAGGCCGTTTTTGACGACATTCGCCTGACCACACCCAATTGTTCAACCCGCATGGACAATCTGCGGGCCGCAATTTTACGCCCGCAGCTTGCGCAATTACCCACGCAATGCGCGGCGTGGAACGCGCGCTATGCAAGGGTCGAGGCAGGTCTGAGGGCGACGCCGGGATTGACGGTGATCGAACGGCCCGAAAAAGAGACCTACGTGGGGTCGTCGATCCAGTTTCTGGTGCCGGAATTTTCTGCGTTGATGTGCGCCGATTTGCTGTCGCGGTGCGCGGTGCGCGGTGTTGAATTGAAATGGTTTGGCGCGGCCCGGCCTACGGGATTTACGTCAAAGCATGACAGTTGGCGCTACGCGGCTGCACAGGCTTTGCCGCAAAGCGACCGCGTGCTGGCCGGATTGATCGACATGCGCCTGCCGCTGACTTTTTCACTGGAGGATTGCGATTTGCTCGCGCGCATCATCCGGCAAGAAGTCGGCACGGTGTATCAATCGACCCGGAACTGAAAATATTGACACATGGTTAATTAGCCGATAGGTTAAACATTAATTGTCGGTATGGGGGATCTCTTGCCCGTTGATTTTTCCAATTGCGCCAGCATTGCCTTGCCGGTGAACCGCGCCGATCGCAAAGATTAGCAAAAACCGAAGCCTATTTTGGAGGGAACGGACCATGTCACATAAAGATACCGTCAGCCGCAAAGACTGGTTGCTGGCCCGCAAGGCGCTTCTGGTCAGGGAAAAATCTTTGGACAAAGCGCGTGACGCGCTGTCTGCTGCGCGGCGGGCGTTGCCGGTTGTCCGCGTGGAAAAGGACTATTGGTTCAGTACCAATGAAGGCGGAAAATCCCTTAGCGATTTGTTCGGTACGAAATCGCAATTGATCACCCAGCACTTTATGTTCGGTGCGGATTGGGATGAGGGCTGCGTGTCGTGTTCGTTCTGGGCGGACGGATTTGACGGGATCACGCCGCATTTGGGGGCGCGCGACACGGCGTTTGTCGCCACGTCAAACGCGCCGCTGGCCACTTTGAACGCCTACCGCGACCGTCTGGGGTGGGGGTTCGAATGGGTGTCCACCGATGACGGCGATTTCAGCCGCGATTTTGGCGTCACGTCCGATGCGGGCGACACCAGCGGGTACAACTACAGCGACCGCGAATTTCAGGGCGAATTGCCCGGGATCAGCGTGTTCACGCGCCTTGACGACGGCGGCGTCGGGCATTCGTATTCCACCTATGCGCGCGGGCTCGATATGCTCAACGGCGCGTATCACTATCTTGACCTGACGCCCAAGGGGCGCGACGAAGACGGGCTGGACTGGTCGATGGCATGGCTCAGGCGGCGTGATATGTATTGACCGTTCAATCAAACGGAGGCCCGTACCGGGCCACGAGATGAGCCGCGAAGCGGCGATTTGCCTGCGGCGCGAGTATTTGTGGCAAAGATGAAAGAAGGCAGCCCGGGCTGATTATGCTTGTCAGAATCGCCGGGATCCGCTATTAACTGAACAAGTGTTCAATTAATTGGAGACCGGCATGTTTACCGCATCGATGAATTTTGCCTGTGGCGACGAGATCGAGGCGCTGCGCGACATGGTGCACCGCTGGGCGCAGGAACGCGTTGCGCCAATGGCGGCAGAGATCGATCTGAGAAATGAGTTTCCCGCCGCGCTGTGGCGGGAAATGGGCGAATTGGGCCTGTTGGGGATCACCGTTGAAGAGGAATACGGCGGTGCCGGCATGGGCTATCTGGCGCATACCATCGCGGTAGAGGAGATCGCCCGCGCCAGCGCGTCCGTGTCGCTGTCTTACGGCGCGCACTCCAATCTTTGCGTCAATCAGATCAAGCTGAATGGCACGGATGAACAAAAGGCGAAATACCTGCCGGGGTTGATATCAGGGGCAAACGTGGGCGCATTGGCGATGTCAGAGGCCGGCGCAGGGTCCGACGTGGTGTCAATGAGTTTGAAAGCTGCCAAGCGTAATGGCTATTACACATTGAACGGCAATAAATTCTGGATCACCAATGGGCCGGATGCGGATACGCTGGTGGTTTATGCCAAAACCGATCCGGAAGCGGGATCGCGCGGTATGACGGCGTTTATCGTGGAAAAATCCATGAAAGGTTTTTCGACCAGCGCGCATTTCGACAAAATGGGGATGCGCGGCTCCAACACCGCAGAGCTGATCTTTGAGGATGTGGAGGTGCCGTTTGAAAACGTGCTGGGCGGGGAAGGTCGGGGCGCGGCAGTGTTGATGTCGGGGCTGGACTTTGAGCGCGTGGTCCTGTCGGGTATCGGTGTGGGGGTGATGCACGCAGTGCTGGATCACATCATGCCCTATATGCACGAGCGCAAACAGTTCGGCCAGCGCATAGGGGATTTCCAGCTGATGCAGGGAAAGATCGCGGATATCTACGCCGCGATGAATTCTTCGCGCGCCTATGTATACGCTGTGGCCGCGAGCTGTGATCGCGGCGAGGTCACGCGGCAGGACGCGGCCGCCTGTGTTTTATTTGCGTCTGAAAAAGCGATGGACGTGGCCACACAGGGCGTGCAGGCCATGGGCGGGGCGGGCTATATGAACGACAGCCCTCTGTCGCGCATCATGCGCGACGCCAAACTGATGGAGATCGGCGCCGGGACCAGCGAAATCAGACGGATGTTATGCGGGCGTGAGCTGATGCGGGTGACGGGGTGAGACACGCTTGGCCAATTCTATTATTGTCGATCAAGTTGCTGATTGCACAGGGAGCAGCTTGAGTGATGGCCATTAAATACCAACAGTCCCTGCCAATTTCTGGCAATCTGGCAATCCAAAGGTGTAGCTATGATGCTGAACTGTGGATTCTGCATTTCTTATTCGACAATTCCAGGAAGCCTGGGAGTCAATCAAATGAGAAGAATAATTTTTCAAAATCGCGGAATGCTAGTAAACCGCACTGTATGCGCAGGCTGGAAAAGGAAAAATCAATGAGCAATTACCAACAAAAGGTGGCCAACCATCCAAAAATGGCACGCGGAAATATCAAATGGAAAATCGGGCTTTTTTGGGCCGTGGCCATGGTGATTGGGGGCACGGCATTTGCTCAGGACGATCTGGTTTTTAAGATCCGCGCCACCAAATCCTGTCTGCGCGACGCGGCTACGGATAGCGAACGCCGCGACTGTATCGGTGCCGCGGCCAGTCAATGCATGAGCGCGACAGCCACAGGGACGTCGACTTACGGCATGGGCGCGTGCATCGTTATGGAAGGCGAGTGGTGGGACAAGCAGCTAAACACAGTATACGGCGCGTTGATGGCGCGCGAAAAGGCTGACGATGTCGAAAGTTCCGCCATGAGCGAGAATATTCCGCTCAGGGCGCCGGCACTGCGCGATATGCAAAAGGCGTGGATTACCTTTCGCGACCTGACCTGTGCTTACGAAAGGTCTCTGTTTGGCGGTGGCACCGGCGGCGGACCTGCCAGCGCGAATTGTTTTATGCACCTGACCGCCGAGCAAACGCTTTATTTGCAAAGCGGATTGCAGGAATATTGAACGGCAAACGGGACTGAACCGGCATGCGTCTGAAATCCAATATCGTCAGCGGCGCGGTGGGATTTGCCGAAAATCAGGCCAGCCATGCGGCGTTGCTGGCGCAAATCGCCCAGGCGGCGGAGATGGCGGCCCTGGGCGGGGGCGAAAAATCACGGGCGCGACACGTCGGGCGCGGCAAGATGCTGCCGCGCGACCGGGTGGCCAACCTGTTGGATGCGGGTGCGCCGTTTTTGGAAATCGGGGCCACAGCGGCGCACGGCATGTACGACGGGGCGTCGCCCTGCGCCAGCGTAATCGCCGGCGTCGGCGAAGTGCACGGGCGACAGGTGGTTGTCGTGTGCAACGACGCGACGGTCAAAGGCGGCACTTATTACCCGATGGGGGTCAAAAAACACCTGCGCGCACAGGAAATTGCCGAAGCCAACCATTTGCCCTGTATCTATCTGGTGGACAGCGGCGGGGCCAACCTGCCGCATCAGGCCGAAGGCTTTGCCGACCGCGACCATTTCGGGCGGATATTTTTTAATCAGGCCAATATGTCGGCCAAGGGTATTGCGCAAATCGCCGTGGTCATGGGGTCGTGCACGGCGGGCGGGGCATACGTGCCAGCCATGTCTGACGTGGCGATTATCGTAAAGGATCAGGGGACGATTTTTCTGGCCGGGCCACCGCTGGTGAAAGCGGCCACTGGGGAAGTGGTGTCCGCCGAAGCATTGGGTGGTGGTGAGATGCACACGCGCCTGTCCGGGGTTGCCGATTATCTGGCCGAGGACGATGCCCATGCGTTGGCGCTGGCGCGGCGTGCTGTGGCCGGGTTGAACCATGCGCCGCGCACGCAGGTGGATATTCAGTCCAGCGAGGAACCCCAGTATGATCCGGCCGAAATCACCGGGGTTGTGCCGACAGATCTGCGCACGCCTTATGACATCCGCGAAGTGATCGCGCGCACGGTGGATGGCAGCCGGTTTGATGAATTTAAGGCGCGGTTTGGCGAAACACTCGTCTGTGGATTTGCCCATGTCAAAGGCATTCCCGTGGGTATCGTTGCCAACAACGGTGTGCTGTTTTCTGAAAGCGCGGTCAAATGCGCGCATTTCGTTTCACTGTGTTCCAAACGCTTTATCCCCTTGGTTTTCCTGCAGAATATCACCGGTTTTATGGTGGGCCGGAAGTATGAGGAGGAAGGCATCGCACGGCACGGCGCCAAGATGGTCACAGCGGTGGCCACCACCAAAGTGCCGAAAATCACAATGATGGTGGGCGGGTCTTTTGGTGCCGGGAATTATGGCATGGCGGGACGTGCGTATTCGCCGCGCTTTTTGTGGAGCTGGCCCAACAGCCGGATTTCGGTGATGGGCGGCGAACAGGCAGCGGGGGTTTTGGCGAGCGTCAAGCGGGATGTGATCGAGCGGGGCGGCGGCAAATGGTCCGCCAAAGAAGAGGCGGCGTTCAAGCAACCAACCATTGATATGTTCGAAGAGCAAGGCCATCCGCTTTATGCTTCGGCGCGGCTTTGGGACGATGGGGTCATTGATCCACGCAAAAGCCGCGACGTGCTGGCGCTAAGCCTGCGGGCGGCCCTGAACGCACCCATCGAGGAGTCGCGGTTTGGTATTTTTCGGATGTAAAGTGACGATGCCTGCGGCGCGGATATTTGGACCAATAAGAAAAGCGCAAAATATGGATGTATTCGCGAAAGACCCTGTGTTCGCGGCTTTTGCCGTTTTCGGGACCGGTGCTGCCAATCGTGCCGATAAACCGGGTAAAGGCGACGTATGATCAAAACGAGACTGACAACCCGTCTAAAGATCGACCATCCGGTCATATCTGCGCCTATGGCAATGGCTGCAGGCGGGGCGCTGGCGGGCGCGGTGTCGCGGGCAGGGGGGCTTGGACTGATCGGCGGCGGGTACGGCAACGCCGACTGGCTGGAGTCCGAATTCGCCAACGCGGGCAATCAGGTGGTTGGCTGTGGTATGATTACCTGGGCATTGGCCAAAAAACCCGAATTGCTTGACTTGATTTTGGCGCGCAACCCCAAAGCCGTGTTTTTGTCATTTGGCGATCCTGCGCCCTTTGCGGATCAGATCAGGAATGCCGGTGCCGGGCTGATCTGTCAGGTGCAGACGCTGCAGGATGCCAAACACGCGATTGATCTGGGTGCGGACATAATTGTGGCACAGGGCGCTGAGGCCGGAGGCCACGGCGAGAGACGGGCGACCATGGCTCTGGTGCCGGAAGTCGCCGACTATATTGCGCGCGCGGCTCCCGATGTGTTGCTCTGTGCCGCCGGTGGGATTGCCGACGGGCGCGGTTTGGCGGCGGCGCTGATGTTGGGCGCTGATGGTGTTTTGGTAGGATCAAAGCTTTGGGCGTCGTTCGAGGCTTTGGTGCATCCGCATATGCACGCAGCGGCGCTGGCCGCGACGGGTGACGAGACAATTCGCAGCAGAGTAATGGATGAGGCGCGCGGGCTTGACTGGCCTGTGCGTTATGACTGTCGGGTTTTACGCAACGAATTTACCTCGCGTTGGCACGACGATATCGACGGCCTGCGCGCCAATATGGATGTTGAAGGCCCGCGCTGGACTCAAGCCTGGCAAGCGGGGAACGTCGCGGGGTCCAACACTTTTGTCGGTGAAAGCGTTGGCATGATCCATCGCGTGGCGCCCGCCGGTGAGATCGTCAAAGCAATGGTGGATGACGCCGCAAATTTGCTGCGTACCGGCGTGAATAGGGTGGGGTGAGAGACGGATATGTTCGACAAAATTCTTATCGCCAACCGGGGCGAAATTGCCTGCCGGGTCATGGAAACCGCCGACAGGATGGGCGTGGATACTGTGGCGGTGTATTCGGACGTCGACGCGGGCGCCAAACACGTGGCTATGGCGAACGAGGCGGTACATATCGGTGCCGCCCCTGCGGCTGACAGCTATTTGCGCGGAGATCGCATTATTGCGGCGGCGTTGGAAACCGGCGCGCAAGCTATTCACCCGGGCTATGGGTTTTTGTCGGAAAATCCCGATTTTGTGCAGGACGTCGAGTCGGCGGGGCTGGTGTTCATCGGGCCGTCGGCCGCGGCGATCAGGGCGATGGGGCTGAAAGATGCTGCCAAAAGGCTGATGGTTGATGCCGGTGTTCCCGTGGTGCCGGGGTATTTCGGCGACAAACAGGACGACGGGTTTCTGGCGGTGCAGGCCAAAGACATTGGCTATCCGGTACTGATCAAGGCGGTGGCAGGCGGCGGCGGCAAAGGCATGCGCCTTGTTGATGACCCGGTTGATTTTGCCGATGCGTTACAGGCGGCGCGGCGCGAAAGTCTGGCGGCGTTTGCCAACGACCGCATTCTGATCGAGAAATACGTCAGCACACCGCGCCATATCGAAGTGCAGGTGTTCGGCGATAATTTCGGTGATGTGGTGTACTTGTTTGAACGCGAGTGTTCATTGCAGCGACGCCATCAGAAAGTGATCGAAGAGGCCCCCGCACCGGGCATGAGCAAGGAGATGCGCGCGGCCATGGGGGCTGCGGCGGTGCAGGCGGCTGCGTCGGTTGGCTACAGTGGTGCGGGTACGGTAGAATTTATCGTTGACGGCTCGGGCGGCCTGC
>CAZPQL010000056.1:0-2289 GCA_964588725.1 uncultured Rhodobacterales bacterium | reverse complement strand
GCACAGCGACCGGTTTTGGTTCATGGAAATGAACACCCGCCTGCAGGTCGAACATCCGGTGACCGAGGCGATCACCGGTGTCGATCTGGTGGAATGGCAATTGCGCGTGGCGGCGGGCGATCCCCTGCCGATGGCGCAGGACGACTTGACGATCACCGGTCACGCGTTCGAGGCGCGGCTATATGCCGAGGACGTGCCCGCCGGATTTCTACCGGCCACGGGGCATTTGGATCATCTGAAATTTCCAGCCGGCGCCAGAGCCGACAGCGGTGTGCGCGCGGGTGACGATATTTCGCCCTTTTATGATCCGATGATTGCCAAGCTGATCACCTGTGGGCCGACGCGTGCGGTAGCGCTGCGCAAGCTGACAAGCGCGCTGGAGCGGACCGAAGTGGCCGGCGCCGTCACCAATATCGAATTCCTGACGCGCCTGTCGCGCCACCCCGACGTGGTGGCCGGCGCAATGGACACCGGATTGATTGCGCGGGGTATTGATGATCTTGCGGCTGTTGATGATCCGTCGGGGGCCGTTTTGGCACTGGCCGCGATTAGCGCTGCCGGGCTTGACCGGCTGACACGTTGGGACGCCGGTTTTGCGCTGTGGGAACCGCTTGTGCAGGAAGTATCGTTTATGCACAGAGCCACACCCATTGCGGCGCGGGTGCGCACCCTGGGGCCAGGGCGCTTTTACGTGGAAATTTGCGACGACGTTTATGAATGTCGCGGCGGTTCCGCATGGTTTGTTAACGGCTCCAGGATCGATGCGCGTATGCAGCGGTTCGGGATGAATTTGAGTCTTTTCGCGAAGACGAACTATAGTTTTGCATTGATAGATCCGCTGGCGCGCGACACCGTCGGTGCGGTCAGCGGCAATAGAGTGTTGGCCCCGATGCCGGGATTGGTGAAAGCGGTGTTCGTGAAGACGGGAGACGTGGTTGAGCAGGGAACGCCGCTTGTGGTGCTGGAAGCGATGAAGATGGAACACCAGTTGGCTGCCCCGCGCGACGGTGTAATATCAGAGGTGTTTGTGAAAGCCGGTGCGCAGGTCGATAATGGTGTGGCTCTGGCGGCCCTGGAAGACCAGAACGAGGAGACGTTATGATTCGCTTACACCATGCCTGGCAGTCGCGCTCGTCGCGTAGTCTGTGGCTGCTGCACGAGATCGGACTGGAGTTCGATCTGGTTGTCCATAGTTTTGATAAATCGCTTTATGACCCTGACTATCTGCGGCTCAACCCCGCCGGACGAGTACCGGCGCTGGAGGACGGCGATCTTGTGATGTTCGAGACCGGCGCAATTTGCGAATATCTGTGCGAGAAATATGCACCCGAAATGGGGCGCGCGCCGGGACATGCTGAACGCGTGGCGTGGCTGCAGTGGCTGCATTTCAGCGAGACCGTGGCGCAGCATCTGGCCAGCCTGACGCAACAACATGTGGTGCTGCGCGAGGACTGGATGCGCTCGCCCACCCTGATGAAGCTGGAAAGAATGCGACTTGAGCGCGTGCTGGGGGCGGTCGAGACTCAGCTTGAGGGGCAGTCCTATATATTGCCAAGCGGGTTTTCGGGCGTCGATACGTCGATGGGCTACGGGATTGCGGCGGCCGAGATGTTTACCGATGTGTCGGTGTTTCCCAATCTGAGCGCGTATCTGGCGCGTATTCGCGCACGCCCCGCTTTTGTGAAAACGCTGATTCCAGAGGGTGCGCGGCCGATTTACAGGCAAAGCTTTTACGAAACTCCCGATGTCTGAACGTTTGGAAATTTTCGAAGTCGGGCCGCGCGACGGGTTGCAAAACGAGTCGCGCCGGATTGCCACGGCCGACAAGATCGCGCTTGTTGATATGTTGAGCGTTTGCGGGTTCAGACGAATTGAAGTGGCCAGCTTCGTGTCGCCAAGGTGGGTGCCGCAAATGGCCGACAGTGCCGACGTTCTGGCAGGGATCAGGCGCGACGCGGGAATTTCTTATGCGGGGTTGACCCCCAATATGCAGGGGTATGCGGCAGCAAAGGCGGCAAAGGCCGATGAAATCGCGATCTTTTCGTCCGCCAGCGAGGGGTTTTCGCACGCCAATATCAATTGTTCAATTGCCGATAGCCACGCGCGGTTCGCGCCGATCGTGGCGGCGGCCAAAGACGACGGCATCCCGGTGCGCGGCTATATTTCGATGGTGACCGATTGTCCGTTCGATGGGCCGACACCGCCGGGCGACGTGGCGCGGATATCCGCTGTGCTGCGCGACGCAGGGTGTTACGAAATCAGTCTGGGCGACACCATAGGGCAGGGACG
>CAZPQL010000055.1:0-20473 GCA_964588725.1 uncultured Rhodobacterales bacterium | reverse complement strand
GGTTGCCAAATCGTCGCCGATACTCCGCTGGAGAGATACTCGTGCACTTCTTGACAATCCGTCGAAAAAAGCTCGCGTTTTCATATCCAACATTTGCAGCTATCTCATCGAATGGCAGCCGTGTGGTGACCAGCTCTGATTTTGCGGCCTCGATTCGGACCAGTTGCAAATAGCCCGTGACTGTCGCACCGGTGGCAAACCTAAACCTTCTGTTGAACTGGCGAACGCTTATGCCTGCTGTTGCCGCGAAAACACCCACATCCACGCTTTTCCTAAAGGAACGTTCGATCTCGGTCTGCGCGTCCAGGACAATTTTGTCGCTGTGATTTTTTTCAGGGTTAAACACCGCGAAAGGTGCCTGAGAAACGCAATCCAGGTCGACTAGGGTGCACCGGGAGCTTTGCAGTGCGATTTCCCGTCCGCAGTATTTTTCGATTAGATACAACGACAAATTCAGATCGGCGGATATGCCGCCGCCACAAAACAGACGCCCCTCGTCAGTGACCAACAGGTCTGTTCGCAAATCAACCCTTGGAAACCTTCGCTGGAACTCCTTTGTCATTCCCCAATGGGTCGTTGCCGTTTTGCCGTCCAACAATCCAGTGGCCGCAAGCGTGAACGCACCAGTACAAATACTTGCTAGATCTGACCCATTCTCAAAAGCAGCCTTAAGCCAAGCGATCCGGTCCTCGTGCTTTTCTGACTGCGGGTCGATGAAGAATGCCTGAGATGGAACAATCACAAGGTCCGGATATTCGATGTCATGCATGGCGAAATTAGGCGCGATCGGTACGCCACTCAAAGCGGTGACGGGCTTTCCGTCGGCTGTGACTATATTGACTTGGAACATCGGCGAAATCGGTTCGCCTACGGTTGCGTTCCATAGCACACCGGCCTGCAGAAACATGTCCATCGGCGAGGCCACAGATGACAGTAAGCATTTTTCAGACGCAAGGATCGTAACCTTCTTCATATCGGCGATGTCCAAATCAAACTTATTTCGGCCCAAGGTAGCCTCAAATTTGACTAACGTCACTGACCATAGTCATTTGAAATACACCAAACACATAAGTGTTTATACGAAGCTCATTCCAAAAAGTGCGAAGCGGTTTTTGGATAAAATGAGCGTCAAGCAAGAATTGAAAAGACAGTCTCGTGTGTCGCTGCAAACCGAAAGGTTTGTCAGCCCCTAAGCCTCTGACCCTTGTGGCCAGCAGGCAATTGTCCCTTTCTTGGTTTGGTGGTCACAGCACGAGTGAAACACCCGATGTTCGGCCTGAAATCGATCCCCCGGATCGATTGCTTGACGGCCTTACCCCACTCACTCGGCCGTTAAGCACCGTAGCGCCCCCTCTCGACCATTTGCCGTTGGCAAATAGTCTGCCGGACAACGAATGGTACTGCGTCTTAAGACGTGGGAGAGTAAGTCATCGCCAAACCTAGTAAGGGACAATAACAGTGATTTTCTGAAAGAAATTCACTGACGCTCTTTGAAACGATGAATTTTTGTTAGCTTTGTGCCCAATCTATCTCGCCGTGATCGCTAGCTACTGCCAGTGAGGATGGTTTAACTAATTCGCAAAAAGCCACAACGTTGCAGCATTTGTAACGTGCGTTTGGAACGACAAGTCCGTCAAAGTCCAAAAATTGGGCGACTTCCCCAATGTCTTGGGACCGGGGGTATTCGGCTTTGCGCTCTTGGTATGATAATTGGCCAAAGCGAGATGTATCCAGACCGATCGCTGCAAGAGCTTTGATGTCCAATAAATTGAGTGAGCGATCGAGTGCCAATTCGATCTCAAACAATCGATATCTGACCTGAGAGGGAATTACTGGTTGCCCACGTAACAGGTGAAAGCGCATTTCCTCGATAGCGCCTTTTCGCTTTTCCGAAGTATAAAGAACATCAAAAGTACCGTCGTCCCACCTGCCGCCAGAGCGCGAACATTGAACCGGGTTTTTCCCCGATCCTACGACTCTCCAGACCGATCCTGAGAACTCGACAGGTTCAATCGCTTCAATTGCATCAATTAAATTATTGTCGCGACGCTTTCGACTTCCGACCATACTTACAGGTAAACCTCATTTTCGAGGCGGTCGATCACATGCAGCACCTCAACTGTACGATCATCGTGGATAAAATCAATTGCGCGGTCACCAGCAAGTTGAGGATGCCGCGCATAGAGCCAGGTGCGAATTTCATCTGCGCTGTAATACTCGCGCAGCCGACTTACAACATAGTATAGATCAGAAAGAATAAGCTCATTTCGTGGTTGTGGCTTTATATCGCCTGATTTCCAGCGAGAGACAGTAGCTTTTGACACTTCGGTGATATTGGCAATGTCAGTGCCTTTTAGTCCGCCGTCCAGGTTCAATTCACTTAAAAATCGGGGGACTGCGCTCAATATCATGTTCATGATGGCCTCCCTTTTGACGAATAACGATACCGGTCTCCACGTAGATCGCAGGCTCGCGCCCGAGGACCAGATTCGCCTCGCTCATCGTGCAATAGGCTCAGAGCGTCGCTAAACTTTCCAAGATTTCGGTGATGTTTTGTCATTCTATCCTTAAGACTAGCCAAATTAACCTTCAACTTTACAGCTTCTTTCAAAGAAGGGTTCAAATCCTTAATATTGCGAGCAATGCGTTCCGCATTTTGCAGCGGTTTTTCCAAAAAGAAATCTTCTCGGTTCAAGTCGGGAACTTGCGACAATGCTTTCATGGGTGAGAGTGCCTGATGCGCCGCATGCTGTAGAAGATCGCCCAGACGGCGGTACGCGCTATCGACGCGAATAAAGTGGGCTATTTGGCTCGCTGTGGTCCTAAATTTAACGACATTGGAGCGCATTTTGACTAATTTCACATTTTCGTTTCACGAAATAAATTTATGAAACACAAATGCAATTGTCAAGCATTGGAGCTTTCATTTGAAAATGTCAGGTTGAACGAACCACTGGTGGACCAATTGTCGTGCGGGCGGCCACGTTGGGTAGCTACGTTCGGACAGGATACCGTGTGACAAGCCTCTCAAGCGCGAAGCCCCCCCAAAACAAGGTCTCCCTTGAGGGTCGTGAGCCCATGTTTGAGACGGTCCCGCGTCGCACACCAGTGCGTCACGCGCCGGTGCGGCCTTAGGCATCGGGGGCTACTACAGGGCTGTTTGTCTACACCTCAAACCCGGCCAGTTTTCGCGCAACGCCCATGTTCTTCAGGGTTACATAGTCCGGCATGCCGTTGCTGTAGGGGGGATAATCTTCGCCCTGAATAAGCGGCACAAGGTATTCGCGGCAGGCATCGGAAATACCGTAGCCGTCGTTTGAGATATATTCGGACGGCATCATTTTTTCGACATTGGCGACCTTTGACAGGGGGGCCTTGCCGATTTCCCACGCGTAGGGCGCGTTCGACGTGCGCACCACGGTTGGCATGATCGAATTGTCGCCCGCCAGCGCGAACTCGACCCCGGCCTTGCCCAGCGCGTAGGCCTGATCGACGTCGGTTTTTGACGCAATGTGCCGGGCCGCGCGTTGCATATAGTCCGCCACAGCCCAATGGAATTTGTAACCGAGTGCGTCTTTGATCATATTGGCAACCACCGGCGCGGCACCGCCCAGCTGCGCGTGGCCAAATGCGTCGCGGGTGCCCTGTTCCGCAAGAAAGCGGCCGTCGGGCCAATGGGCACCTTCGGATACAACAATGGTGCAATAGTCGTATTTCTCGACCTTTTCGCGCACCCGCGCCATGAATTTGTCTTGGTCGAACTCGATTTCGGGAAACAGAATGACCAAGGGAATATCGTTTTGCGCGTCCGCCACCAGTCCACCCGCTGCGGCGATCCAACCGGCGTGTCGTCCCATCACCTCGATCACAAAGATCTTGGTCGATGTTTTTGACATCGAGCGCACGTCGTAAGATGCCTCGCGTGTCGATACGGCGATGTATTTTGCGACCGACCCGAATCCCGGGCAGTTGTCAGTGATCGGCAAATCATTGTCGACGGTTTTTGGCACATGAATTGCCTGCACCGGATAGCCCAGCGTTTCGGACAATTGCGAAACCTTGTAACAGGTGTCCGCGGAATCGCCGCCGCCGTTATAGAAAAAATAGCCAATGTCGTGGGCCTTGAAGACCTCGATCAGGCGTTCGTATTCGCGCCGGTTTTCTTCCAGACTCTTGAGCTTGTAGCGGCACGATCCAAAGGCGCCCGACGGTGTATAGCGCAGCGCGGCGATCGCAGCGTCGCTTTCCATGGAGGTGTCGATCAGGTCTTCGGTCAGTGCCCCGATGATGCCATTGCGCCCCGCGTAAACATTGCCGATCCGGTCCGGATGCTGACGCGCGGTTTCGATCACACCGGCAGCCGAGGCATTGATGACGGCGGTAACACCACCTGATTGCGCATAAAATGCATTCCTGGTCATATTTTTCCCTCAGCAATATTTAATCGTTTTACAACATCCGATACCGGACGCGTGTCCCCTGCGGGAGCGCATATCTGCAGTTCACCCATTATGCAAGTTTTTGAATATATAACCGTGTCCCGGCGACGGGACGATTGATTTGTGGACCTGTCGCGGATTAATTCCGCTCCTTTGAGACCGACAGGTGTATGGAACGTTCACCGAGAGGCAGGCGATCTGAGCGCTGAGCATGGCGATCGCCCGGCGCAGGCCGCATCGCCAACTGTTTCACCCTTCTGACAGGGGCAGCCAGTATTGTTCGCCTGACTACCAAAAGCTGCTGCGCCAGCATGGCTTCAAAGTGTCGATGAGTGGCAAAGATACACTTTAGCCCAATTTGCCAACAAACCCGGCATTCGCCAGCCGCTTTTCAAGCAGTTCCACACAGGAAATGTTGGCAAAGGGCATCTGACGAAAATGGGAAAACTTTAGTGTAATACTGGCAAGTAATTCTCTGAATTCATCAGATCGCACAATATCGCGGTTTTGAGAAACTGCCGTTGCATAGATCATTTTGTACCAGCAGACGTTTGGCCCTCTTTCGCAAGCCTCTTTTGCTTGCGATATTGCTTCATCGGTTTCACCGGAAAGAATATTGGCAAGTGCCTGTAGCGACAGGAAGAGCGGCAATTGTGGGTGGAACGGAACCATATTGATGACAAATTCCAGCCGCTCTGCGCCGGCTTCCGGGCTGCCAGACAACAGTTCGCTGGTGGCGACTGTCGAATGGGTCAAATGAAAATCAGGGTCGATTTCCAGCGAGCGCGCGCAATCTTCTTCGCTTGCTGTGTGATCGTTTTTTAGCCACAGGCGCAAATTCCCACGGGTCCGAAACGCAAATTCAGATCGTGCGCCGGTAGCGACCGCGCGATCCGCCAAAGAAAATGCCCATTGCTTGGTTTTTTCCGAAGATTGTTCCGCGGAAAGCGGCAACATTTGCGTGGTCGTGGAGGCAAGCATACAAAGTGCCACCGGATTGTCGGGAGATCTGTCAACGGCAGCTTGAATCGCCCGATGCGCCCTTTCTGACCCCTCGACCGTAAGCGGTGCGAAACAGTAAGCAGCCTTGGCCATCAATTCCTGCGTACTCAGGTCGCCGTTTTGCATCTCAGCGTATTTTCGGCCATCATTGGTATAGATCTGAAGCCTCTGCATGTTGGAAATCTTGCTGACTATCTGTTCGCAGAGCCGATCCAGCGCCGCAATGTCGGCATTAAATTGTTCGGCAAAGAAACTTCCTGCCTCACCGCTTTCAGAGAGCGAGATAAACACTTTCGCCAGCCCGTCCTGGACACTGGCCCGACCGGATATTATATAGTTCCCTTCCTCCAGTTCACCGTGTTCGGTGATCAGCCGTATCCCCGTTCTGGGCGACAGAGCGATGATCAGCTTTTCATAAAGCTCATCTGCCAAATTTGCGGACGCCTGTGAATTACCGCTGCAAACCAGGTTTTCAAGAAACACTTTTGGTGGCAATCCAACCTGACGCTTGTCTTGGTCTGCGTTTAGTCTGTACCCGCGGCCAACAACTGTTTTGATGACCCAATGATGTCGATCACCCAGAACTTTGCGAACATCGCTGATACATCGCGTAAGGCTATCATCGCTGACATTTGTTGTTGGCCAGGCAGCAGAAATCAGGGCATCTTTTAACACCAGTTCGCCCGGGGCATCGGCAAGCCGGGCAAGGACCTTTGTTGACCGGTGGCGCAGTGGAACTATTTTATGGTTCAGATCAAAAAGAGTGTCGGTCGCCCGGTCGAAATAGTGGTGACCGAGCGCAATCCTGTCGTCGGATTTCAGACGGATTTCAGATGGATTTCCGGACATATCGCTGAAGATGCTCCAATCTGGTTCGACATTACGGTTTTGCTGTACGGAAGTTCGTCAATGAATATCGCTTGGGTATCCAACCAATTCTAGCGTGTGAATCCTACTTTGGGGACATTTTCATTACACAACATCCGCAGTCGGTCAATCAGGGGAATATTCATGCTGAAAAGAACATCTCGGACAATTTCAAAGCGCGCCATTCTGATTGCAGTGCTTGTTTTTCAATCGCTAATGATGTGGTGTTCTCCGGCCGTTGCGCAATCAGAGGGTTCAAATCCTAATCTGGGCCGACTCGCGTTGAGCACAACAATTGCCCCGGTACTGGTTCGTGCGGAACTTGAAGCCATCGCCGTTTTCACTTCTGAAATGGCCAGCTTTTATAACCTTGATTTTCCCGACATAGTGGCCGAGTTCAGAACCAATGCCGGAAAAGGTGACTATTTTGAATCGCCTCTTCAAAATCTTGCCTTGTTTCGTGACCTGTTGATAGATGGCAAGACCAATCTCAGCGGTGTCAGCGACAACGACACCGGAAAATTATTGGCTGTTTTTCTTGGCGTTGCTGCTGATCGGCCAATAAATGAAGAAATAGCAAGAGCCGTCGTATCAAACCTCAGCCGAGGCCTGAAACAACCGCTTAGTGTTGATTTGGAATTGCTTTCAGTCGACGCTGAAACGGTGCGCAGCGCCATTCAGGAAGCGAATAACTGACTCACCAAATATTGCACAATACGTTGGGTAAAAGCATTCGGCGTGCGGATAAGACGGCCGGTTTGTGCGTGTCTCAGGCTTTGGCGCCGATTGAGCGATGAACCGGAAACCGCACTGATAGCCCACGCAACGAACGGCTCGCTGGCGAAGCTGGTCACTTGCATAGTGTTTGATATTGGTTGCGGGGGTAGGATTTGAACCTACGACCTTCAGGTTATGAGGGTGTCCGGCATGGTTGAAATTATCGCGTAACTACAGTTACTTAGACTGATTTTCGCACCGAACGTCATTCTTGTGTCGCACGGAACAGCCGTAAACTATTGGTAATAGGCCGGAATCCAGTCAGTCGCATTTCTCATCGAAGGCCTCCCCTACCGGGTCCCAGATGATTCTGCCACGCACACTCTCGGGATAGATACCCACAACTGGCCTTTGTGCGATGAGCTTGGCGCTGAGACTACTGCCCAAGGCCAGCCAATCCCGTACAGATTCCACGGGTTCGTGTGGGTCGCGGCTGGGGATTGACCTGCCGATGACATCGACCCGCCGACCTGCGAACCCGCGATCATCCGGATGTCGACCAAGCCGTGATCGACCGAAATCCATTACTCCACGGCGACGGTAGGGGAATGGCGCATCAGGATGTTGGGTAAAGAATGCCCATACGTCGAGATCCTTGATCCCATGTCCCGGACGCACGAAATGCTCGGCGGCCCCTTGGCATAGGCATAGCACAAGCAGACGATCCCGATATCGCGCGCCAGTTTCCGGACGGCGATCGAACAACTGCTTCAAGTCTGCCAGCGCCAGATCAGCAAGCCGACGAAGGTCATCCTGTCTAAGCGACTCACGAGACCGCTCGCTGACAATGTCGGTTTGGGTCACGTTATTCATTTCACCAAAAGCTTAGCCCAGCAGCTTGGCCTCCACCATAGCCATCGCACGCTGGTGGTCTGGCGACGGGAACAGGTGCCCATACCGCTCCATGGTCATCTGCACGGATGCGTGGCCTGCGAACGTCATGACCTCCTTGATCGAGAACTCCTGCTCGATCCAGAGCGAAACCGCGAAATGGCGCAGGTCATGCCATCGCATGCTGATCCCGGCCTCGGCGCACAGGGGTTTGAACCGCCGTTTCAGCAGATTGGTGTGCTGCTGGACGCCGCCGCGCGGCGCTGGGAACACGAGGTCCAGTTCGTTCTTGGGGCAACGCAGCCGCCAGTGGCGCAGGCAGTTCAACACCATCGGCCCGGCCGGGATGTCGCGGAAACCGGCTTTTGATTTTGGCTCGCCGATCTTGTTGAAGGCGTCCGCCCGTTGGCGGATGTGAATGAAACCGGCCTCGAAATCTACGTCCTGCCAGCGCAGGCCCCGCATTTCCGATGCGCGCAACCCGCCCAGCGCCGATACGATCAACAGCGGTTTGAAATCCTCATTGGCCGCCGCGATTAGCTTGCGGATATCCTCTTTTGACGGCACCGGTGCTTTGTAGTCGATGCGGCTGGATCGGATAACCCGCACCCCGACGGCGGCATTGGCAAACAACTGGCCGTTGTCGATGGCATGGTTCAGGATGAGTTTCAGGACCGAAATCACCCGTCGCGTCATATGTTCGGATCGGCCCGACATCAGCAACCGGTCGCGCAGCTCATTAACATGGCGGCGGGTCAGACGCACCAGCAACTGATCGGCAGTCCCGATTTCGGGGTCTTTGAGGTGGAGGCACACCTTGTCGCTGTAGTCGCGCAGCGTGGTACGCTCCATCCGGCGTCCGGTCTTGCACCGCACCTCGCAATGCTCGAGCCAACTTTCTGCCGCCCCTGACACCGTGATGCTTTCGCAATCCGCCAGATAGGTGTGGTTGGCAACCAGCGAGCGGACCTTGACCAGATAAACATCCGCATCCTTTCGGCGCGGGAACAGCTTTGATCGCCGCTTGCCCAACTGGTCGGTAAAATCCACCTGCCAGCGCACCAACCCCGAGGGCAGCGTTCGTTTGCGTATTGTCGCCATTGAGGTTCCCTCCCAAATTCGTTGGCATACACGCTCTCGTCCAAGGCGATATCAAGGGGTTCCAAAGCGCACCAACTCTCATTTGACGTTACAGCAAATGGTTCTTGCGCGGAAGCCATTTGTTGTGATATCAAATGGGAAATATTCAGGAATCGAGGAACCAAAAATATGGCCCTAGCCAGCGAACTGGTAGAGGTGATCGCCGATGCGACTGGCACCCAGCGGGTGACCATGACGCGTTATGCTCGCTTTGCTCGCGAGGCTGGGCTGCTTTCGCAATCCGGTCGCGGCAAGAGTGCTGCACAGATGCGGCCCGATGATGCCGCCAACCTGCTGATTTGCCTCTTGGTCAACGGTGTCGCGCAGGAGGCAAAGACCTACATCGAGAACGCAGGTCAGATGGACGTTTATCATCGTGATGCCGACAGTTTGGACGAACGCCACACAGAAACCAGCGAGCGGGAGCAGTTGCATAATATTCTTCCGATCCTGTTCGACCGGGAGCACACATTTCCAGAACTTCTGCAGGCGATGACCGAAAGCGCCATCAAGGACTGGCAAGGATTTGAGGAACGCCTCGGTCAGTCGCAGATCTACTTTCACTGTGATCAGTACGAAGCGCTTGTCGATTTCACCATCTATCTCGACGACGCACCGATCCCGGCCCAACCAATCACCGTCAGCTTTTCATACAACCATCCGCTCATCGGACGTCGATCCCTGAATTTCCGGCGCAGCACACAGCTGTCCCTCGCCGTGATTGCCCGTATCGGCCAACTGATGGCGCACAAACCCGAGGAGAGCAGTAATGCCTGAAGTCCAACATTCCGAGATGCCGTCCACCCAGGCGACGGCAAACTTGGCCGATGATCTGTTGCGCGGGGCCGAGGCTATTGCCGTCTTTGTCTTCGGCGATGCTAAGCACCGGCGTAAAGTCTATTACTACGCCAGCGACGCCAAGGTTCGGATGCCGGTATTTCGGATTGGCAATGTGATCTGTGCGCGCAAGAGCAGGCTGATGGACTGGATCGAATTCCAGGAGACAAATCGTTGAGTGAAACCCCCGCATCCATCGACGACCTGACCGATCTGCGCCTTAAGCTGCACCGCAACGGGTATCGTCCCGTCCCGGTATCGGGTGCGCATCTTGCTATGAAATCAGCGGGCAAACGCCCGTTGATGAAAGGTTGGGAAACGATTTGCGCCAGCGCCGACGAGACGGAAATCAACCGTTGGGGCCGGGCGCAGCGCAATTGCACCAACACGGGTTTGCTGTGCGGCACTCTTGTCGGGGTGGATATTGACCTGCTCGATGAAACCCATGCCAAACGGTTGACCGACATCGCGACCGAAATGTTGGGCAAGACACCGGCCCACCGGATCGGGAATGCGCCAAAACTTTTGCTGGCATTTCACACGGACACCCCGTTTGACAAGGTGCAGACTTCCGAGTTCCACATGCTTGACGGCACCGTGGCGCGCGTCGAGGTGCTGGCAACCGGGCAGCAATTTGTGGGGTTCGGCATCCATCCCGGCACCAAGGAACCATATCACTGGCCGGAACGCTCACTGCTCGACGTGCCGCTGAAAGACCTCCCCGAGATTGATCAGGCGCGCTGCGCTGCCTTCATCGATACCGCCGAGCAATACCTTCGCAAATCCGGTGGCAGGACCACTGCCGAGCAGCGCGATATCGAACGCACGGGGCGCAAGATTGCCGGCCTGAAACAAAAGGAACCAGCTCCGCGCGAACTGATCGAGGAAGCGGTCGGGCATATCGACAACAATGAACTGGCCTATGATGAGTGGATCAAGGTCGGCCTTGCGCTCTACGCAGCGCTGGGCGTGGAAGGGCGGGATCTGTGGGAGGATTGGTCGGCGCAGGCGGGAAAGAACGACCCCACCTATACGGCCGAGAAATGGGACAGCTTCGCCACCGTGCGCAGTGTCACCGTCGGCACACTATTCTATATGGCGCGGCAAAATGGCTGGCGGGCCGAGCGTGTCCGGCTGGCGCGCCCTGCACAACTTTCCGAGGCCGGTGATGATAATGCCCCAACCAAGGGCAACCGTCCGGAAATCCGCATCTACTCCGGCTTCATGCCCGAAGCCATCGACAAGGGCGAGCAAGCCCTCCTGACAGCAAACCATGGCTTTTACCAACGAGGCAGTCTTGTGGTCCGACCGGCCATGGTTCCGGTTACCGTCGAGGCTGGGCGGCAAATGGATGTGCCCCGACTGGTTCACGTCAAAGCGCCCCACATGGCCGAAGCCTTCACCAAGGTGGCGAACTGGAAACGGTTCGACAAGCGCGCCGGAGAATGGCTGAATTCCGATTGCCCCCAACGACTGGCGGAAACCTATCTGGCCCGCGAGGGGCAGTGGCATTTGCCGGTTCTGACCGGAATCATCAACTGTCCGACGCTGCGCCCTGATGGATCGATCCTGGAGCTTCCTGGGTATGACGCCCAAACCGGCCTGCTGTTTGACGCCCAGGGCGACAAGTTTCCGGCTATGCCGCATGATCCGTCCCGCGAAACGGCCCTGAGCGCTCTGGACTTTCTGCGTGACCTGATTTCAACCTTTCCCTTTGTAGCACCGGCGGATCGCTCGGTTGCGCTATCGGCAATCCTGACCACACTCATCCGCCGCTCGCTGCCGACCGCGCCATTGCACGCCTTCAACGCCCCCACCGCCGGAACCGGAAAATCCCTGTTGGTGGACATCACCAGCCTCATCGCAACCAACCGCCCGGCTCCGGTTATCGCGCAGGGTAAATCCGAGGAGGAAATGGAAAAGCGCCTTGGGGCTGCGCTGATCGCGGGCGACGTGCTGATTGCCATCGACAACTGCGATGATCCACTGGGTGGCGAGCTGTTGTGCCAGGCCATGACACAGGTCAGCCTGAAGGTGCGCATTCTCGGCAAATCGATGAATGCCGAGGTGCCAAGCAGTGCGGCAATATTCGCGACCGGAAACAATCTCACCCTTGAAGGCGACATGACCCGCCGCGCCATCAGGGCAACCCTCGATGCAGGCGTCGAGCGCCCAGAATTACGGGCCTTCGAGCGCAACCCCATAACGGAGGTTACAGCCCGGCGGGGTGATTACGTCACCGCCGCCCTCACGATCCTGCGCGCTTTTCATATCGCGGGCCGCCCCGAACAATCCACTCCGCTTGGCTCCTTCACCGAATGGTCACGCTGGGTGCGCAATGCCCTGATCTGGCTGGGTGAGGCCGACCCGTGCAAGACAATGGAGGACATGCGCGGGGCCGACCCCAAGCTTGAATCGCTCAACACCGTGCTGGAACAATGGAGCGAGGTGATTGGAGATGATCGTGTCACTGTGCGCGAGATCATTGATCGCGCGACTCGGCAGAACCAGCAACTCTATGGCCGCGCCGAGTTCGTTCATCCGGAGTTCCGCGAAGCCCTGCTCGCCATCGCGGGCGACGGTGGTGCAATCAATGGCAGGCGGCTCGGCAAGTGGATCGGGGCAAACCAGAACCGCATTGCCTCGGGCAGGAAACTCGTCTCCGCCGGTCTGTCGGCAGGGCTCGCGCGCTGGCATCTGGTCACCGCAGATCAACCCGCCGGAACGGACACAGCGATTAACGAGGTTTCGGATGATTTCCCAAAATATACCGCCGCTTGACGCTGAGTCCCAATTCATCTGGTGGGTTTGGTGTATTTGGTGGATGTGTTTCCGGCCAATTCATTGTTTGTCACAGAGATTGTCAGCGACGTGGAACATCGTGAAACGTGACAGGCTTCAAAACAAAAGGCATTTCATGACAGTTTCAGAAGCGTGTCAGATCAAATCCACCAAACCCACCAAACCCACCAGACAAATCGTTAATCCCCGGCAAGGATCGGGACAAAGGCGGTTCCTTTCCGAAACATTTGTATACGGGGGGGCTCAGCGCATGACGTTTCCAACGTGGGGACGCAAATATGCCTAAACTAAACTCAGGGACCGACACCAAGGCGGAATTTGCCGACCGCGTCAGTGTGACCAAAGGCCGGATTTCCCAGCTGATCGCGCAGGGACTGCCGGTGCGCGCGGACGGGCGGATCGATGTGAACGATGGCCTTTCGTGGATCGAAAATAACCTCGATGCAGCCCGACGCAACAAAGGTGGGGGCACAGCGGCGCGTTCCGCCACGCTGGCCGAAGCAAAACGGATGCATGAAATCGTCAAGGTCCAGCGCGCCAAGCTCGCCTATGAACATGAAAAGGGGGACCTGATCGACGCGGCGGAAGCCGAACGAACCGTATTTGCCCGCGCCAAGGCAGAACGCGATGCGCATATCGCCTGGGTGCAACGCTCTGCCCCCATCATGGCCGCTGAACTGGGCATTGAACCGGGGCCGGTGTTCACCGTGCTGGATCGGCTGATGCGCGAGCATCTCGTGCATCTGGCAGAGACCCCATTGGAGGAATTGTTCGTTGCTGAAACGAATTGACGATGCTTGGCGCAGAGCCATCCGGCCAGAACCGCAAATCCCGGTTGCAATATGGGCCGACAGCCACCGCATGTTGCCCGACACCGCCGCCGAACCGGGCCGCTGGCGCACCTCCCGCACGCCTTACTTGCGTGAAATCATGGATGCCCTGTCGACCGGCAATCCATCTGAGCGGGTGGTGATGATGAAAGGGGCGCAGACTGGCGGCACAGAGGCTGGATTGAACTGGCTGGGATACATCATTCACAATGCCCCCGGTCTGGTCATGCTGGTCCAGCCGTCCCTCGACATGGTGCGACGCAATACCGTCACCCGCATTGACCCGCTGATCGCGTCCAGCCCGGTGCTGCGGGACCGGGTGGCCACACCGCGCTCGCGGGACGCGGGCAACAGCCTGTTTCGCAAATCCTTTCCGGGCGGCCAACTGGTCATGACGGGTGCAAATTCGGCCATTGGCCTTCGCTCCACCCCGGTGCGATATCTGTTTCTCGACGAGGTCGACGGCTATCCCGGCGATGCCGATGGCGAAGGTGATCCGGTGGCGCTGGCCATTCAGCGCACGGCCACCTTCAAAGGGCGGCGGAAAATCCTCATGGTCTCGACACCCACGCTGAAAGGGTTTTCGCGCATCGAAGCTGCATTCGAGGAATCCGACCAGCGGTATTACCATGTTCCCTGCCTGCATTGCGGCGATATGGCCCCGATAACCTGGGCGCGAATCTGCTGGCCCGAAGGGCGAAGGGATCAGGCTCATCTGATTTGCGAGGCATGTAGTGGTGTGCATCAGGAACACGACAAGACCGCGCTGCTGAAACGGGGTGAATGGCGTGCCTCCGCGCAAGGCGACGGGCGCACCGTCGGGTTCCATCTGTCGGCCCTCTATTCCCCATGGGAGACTTGGGCCGAAATCGCCATCGAGCATGGTAAGGTGCGCAAGGACCCGCCACGCCTTCAGGTCTGGGTCAACACCAAGCTCGGCGAATCCTGGGAGGACCAGGCAGGCGATACCGTGCCCGCCGATCCGCTGATGGCGCGCCGGGAGGACTGGGGCGAGGACGTACCTGACTGTGTTGCGGTCCTGACCGCCGGTGTCGATGTTCAGGGCGACCGCCTTGAGGTGCAAGTCATCGGCTGGGGTCGCGACGAGGAAGCATGGGTCATCGACTATCGCGTGCTCTGGGGCGATCCCTCCGGCCCTCGCCTATGGGCCGACCTCGATGGGTTTCTATGCGGATGCTACGCCCACCCGCGCGCTGTGAGCGACCTGCCGATCCGTGCCGCCGCCATCGACACCGGCGGGCACCACACCAAAATGGCATACGAGTTCTGCCGCACCCGCCTTGCCCGTCGCATCTGGGCGATCAAGGGCCGTGGTGGGTCTGCCGTTCCCGTCTGGCCGCGCCGTCCGACCCGCACCAACAAGGGGAAAATCCCGCTGTTTATCGTCGGAGTCGATGCGGTGAAGGATGCTGTCTATGCGCGGCTGAAGCTTACTGAACCCGGTCCCGGAACGATCCACTTCCCCAGCCGCCTTGATGCCGACTACTTCCGCCAGCTGACCGCCGAGCGCGTTGTCACCCGGTTTCACAAGGGCCGTCCGGTCCGGTCGTGGCAGTTGAAACGCGACGGCGAACGGAACGAAGCGCTCGATACTTTTGTCTACGCCAGCGCAGCGCTGCAGGGGCTGATCAGCATGGGGCTGCGGCTGAATGAGGAAGCGGAGGCCGTGGCGGCGGCGGGCCGGAATGGCGAAATGCCAGCGCGGAACGATACCGCAGCCAAGGTGATCCGGTCGGCCTGGATGGGGTAAGCGCGGATTGACCCGGTTGGTGAATTGTGGTCATTGTGACCATAATCCACAGGGAGGCCCGTATGAAGGCCCCGATCAAGGCCATATCCGCCCGCGAAGCCAAGCACCTGTTCGGTCGGCTGATTGACACGGCACGGGCCGAACCGGTGGTGGTTGAAAAACACGGGCGCCCGGTGGTGGTCGTGCTGGCGGTCGAGGAATTCGAGCGGCTGACGGGACAGGAGGTGCCGCCCTCGGGACAGGCGCGCGCAAAAAGCAATGCGGGCACACCCGATAACAAGAACGAGGACGAGCGATAACAAATGCCGATACTGAACTGGCTGACCCGGGACGAGGACATCCGCACCGCGCAAAAGGTGCCCTATCGCCTGTTGGAGGAGGTGCCCGCGCTTTCATCCGGGGACACAGACAGCGGCAACATGCTGATCCAGGGCGATAATCTGGAGGCGCTGAAGGCGCTGCTGCCGTTCTATGCCGGGCAGGTGAAATGCATCTATATCGACCCGCCGTATAATACCGGCTCGGCGTTCGAGCATTACGACGACAATCTGGAGCACACGCAATGGCTGGCAATGATGTGGCCGCGGCTAGAGTTGCTGCGCGAGTTGCTGGCCGAAGATGGGTCAATCTGGGTGAGCATTGATGATGACGAAGCCCATTATCTAAAGGTTATGCTGGACGAGGTTTTTGGAAGGAAGAACTTTATCGTCAATGCCCTTTGGCAAAAGCGAACTTCACCAGATGGACGTATCCATATGGGTGATGCTCACGACCATATTTTGGTTTACGGGAAACAAACGGCGCGAAACCATTTTCGAGACCTATCGCTAAATGCAGATCAACAAAAAGCATACAAAAATCCGGACAACGATCCAAAGGGGCCTTGGGTTTCAACTGATTTCACGGCTCAGGGGTATCGACCCAACCAAATGTATACAATCAGGACGCCAAAAGGTGCTGAATACACACCACCAGAAGGTCGCTGCTGGGGCAACATTGAACCCAACTTAAATCGTTTTCTTGCCGAGGGGCGAATGTGGTTTGGTAAAGATCAAAAATCACGCCCACGAATAAAAAACTACCTTGCTGAAGCAAACGGGGTAAAATCTTGGAGTTGGTGGTCAAACAAAGAAGTTGGACATAATCAAGAAGCAAAAAAGGAAATACATTCGCTGTTTGGAGCTACCAATGCCTTCGACACCCCCAAACCCGAACGCTTGATCGAACGCATCATCCATATTGCCACCAATCCCGGAGACCTCGTCCTCGACTCCTTTCTCGGCTCCGGCACCACCGCCGCCGTCGCGCAGAAGATGGGGCGGCGCTTTATCGGCATCGAAATGGGCGACCATGCCGTTACCCATTGCGCGCCGCGCCTGCAAAAGGTCATCGACGGTGAACAGGGTGGCATCTCGAAATCCGTCAACTGGCAGGGCGGTGGCGGTTTCCGGTTCTACCGACTTGGCCCGCCTGTGTTTGACGAGGAAGGCCATATCAACCCCGACATCCGCTTTCCGGTGCTGGCGGCGCATGTCTGGTTCGCCGAAACCGCGCGGCCCTGGAATATGACGGGTGAATCTCCGCTGCTCGGCATCCATGACGGTCTGGCCTACGCGCTGCTTTACAACGGCATCCTTGGCGACAAACGCCCCGGCGGCGGCAACGTGCTGACCCGCGCAACGCTGGCCCTGATCCGTGCCGAGATCACTGGATCGGACCCGGAGTTCGCTGGCCCGCTGACGGTTTACGGCGAGCAATCCCGGCTGACCAAAGCCACGCTCGAGCGCGAACAGATCACTTTCAAACAGACGCCCTATGACGTCAAAGCGCGGGCCTGAGGGGGCATCTGATGAAACTGAAGCAATACCAGAGCGATACTCTCTCGATCCTCCGCCGGTTCCTTGAGGACGCCCGTGTTGCCGGGCCACAGAATGCCTATGAGGCGATTGCAAAGGAACCGGAACAGGCCCGCCGGTTAGGCCGGTATGGTGGGGCTTACACGCCGCTGGCCGAGCTGCCGAACGTTCCCTACGTCTGCCTGCGGTTGCCGACGGGTGGCGGCAAGACGATCCTTGGCGCGTATTCCATTGCCATTGCGCGCGATACATGGGTCGAAAAGGATTATCCCATGGTCCTGTGGCTGGTGCCGTCCAACACGATCCGGCAACAGACCGCCGAGGCGCTGAAGAACCCCCGCCACCCTTACCGGCGGGCGCTGGACGAGGCCTTTGAAGGCCGCGTGCGGGTTTTCGACATTGCCGATTTCACCCAGATCCGCCCGCATGATATTCGCGACCATTGCTGCATCGTGGTGGGCACGATCCAGGCCCTGCGGGTGTCAAATACCGAAGGCCGCAAGGTCTATGCTCACAACGAGAATATGGAGCCGCATTTTACGGCGCTGCCGAAGAACCTGCCGGGGCTGGAAACGCTGGAAGGCGGAGGGGTGAAGTTTTCATTTGCCAACCTCATGCATATCCACCGCCCGCTGATGATCGTTGACGAGGCCCACAACGCCGTCACCGGCCTGACGCGCGAGATGCAGGGGCGGGTGAATCCGTCAGCCATCATCGAATTCACAGCGACACCGCGGCTGAATTCCAACATCCTGCACAGTGTGACGGCGCAGGAACTGAAGCTTGAGGAGATGATAAAGCTGCCGATCATGCTGTCGGAGCACGACACCTGGCAGAACGCGGTGAACGGTGCCATTGCGACACGCGCGTCGCTGGCCGAGGCCGCCGAGGACGATCCGGACTACATCCGCCCCATCGTTCTGTTTCAGGCGCAGCCGAAGAACCAGGAAGTGACGGTTGAGGTGCTGAAAAAGCATCTGATCGAAGTCGAGCAGATTCCGGAGGACAAGATTGCGGTGGCAACGGGCAGTCAGCGTGAACTGGACGGCATCGATCTGTTCGACCCGAAATGCACCATTGAACATGTGATCACCATGGAAGCCCTGAAAGAGGGATGGGATTGCTCCTTTGCCTATGCCTTCTGCTCGGTGTCGCGGATTCAGAGCGCGGTTGATGTCGAGCAACTGCTGGGCCGTGTGCTGCGCATGCCCTACGCCAAGCGGCGCAAGGACGATGACCTGAACAGAGCCTATGCTTTCCTCTCCGAACCCTCATTCGGTGAGGCCGCACGGTCACTGGCCGATAAGCTGGTTGCCATGGGATTCGAGGAGGACGAGGCGCTCGACAACATCGAACCGGCACAATCGTCGCTTGACGCTGAGAGCGGCCTGTTTGGTCCCAGAGACAAACCGAAGCCCACGTTCAAGCACACCATCACCGCGACACCGGAATTTGTGTCGGAACTGAAGAACCGCGAAGGCGTAGCGGTCTCCGAGACGGACGATGGCAAAATAGAGATTACCGTCACCGGTCGGGTAGACAGTGGGTTGGAAAAGGTGATCACCGAGGCGATTCCTGAAACGGAACGCAAGAGTTTTGCCGAGGCCGTCACCAAATACCGCGTTGAGGTGAAGGATCAGCTGTCACCCGCTGAACAGGGTGCAACGTTTATCGTTCCACGCCTGATTTCGGAAATCCAGGGTGAGCTTGAATTCGCTGACACCGACGTATTCATGGAATTTCATGACTGGTCGCTCCTCAACCATTCTTCAAAGATGGGCGACGGAGAATTCACAATTCGCGAAACGGCCCGCAGCTTTGAGATCGACCTTGACGGCAATCGTGTCACTTACCAGTTCGCGACCGAGGACGAACAACTGGCCCTGGATGTAGACGTCGAAGGCTGGACGCCCGAGGCTCTTGTCTTGTGGCTTGACCGTCAAGTGCGTCAACCGGACATCCATCAAAGTGAGCTATTGCGCTGGCTTCGCGATCTTGTGGGGCATTTGATAACCCCACGCGGAATGCACATAGCGGCGCTGATGCGGTGCAAATTCATCCTCGCCCGAAAAGTGCGGGAGAAGATCGCCGCCATTCGCCAACAAGAACGAGACGGAGTCTATCAACGTTTTCTGTTCGCCCCCGAGGCAAAAGTTGGTGTTTCTTTCGATAATGCCTTCACCTTTCAGGATGGAATGTACTGGGATCAGCGCCGCTATCGTGGACGCTGGAAACCCCGGAAGCATTTTCTTGGCCCTGATCATATACCTGCATTCGACGGCGCCGGGAACGGTGAAGAATTTCAGTGTGCTCAGGCCATCGACAGCTTGCCGACCCTGAAATACTGGATCAGAAATGTCGCGCGCCATCCAAATTCTTTCTGGCTACCGACCGCGACAGACAAATTCTATCCTGACTTTGTGGCCCAACTGGAAGATGATCGTTTACTCGTTATCGAATACAAGGGCGCCCATCTCGCCGATGGGGCTGATACTGCGGAGAAACGGACCATTGGCCAACTCTGGGAACGAAAAAGCAATGGAAAAGGGTTGTTTATCGTTGTTGAGAAGACTGTGGCCGGGAAGGATATGCGGTCGCAATTGATCGAGAAAATTGGCAAATAGTTTCGACTACGGCCTCTCGGTTCAATTTATTCCGAAACGTTACCAGTATCTTAAGAGCCTGCCGCATGCGATTCTAACGGCATGCGGACTCTCATCAATCGACTATTTAACCGGACTGGCACCCGTGCGTTGGACGCAGCGGGCAGTGGTCGCCGTTGGGAATCGGCTCAATCGATAAATGGCTTGAATGCCACCATTCTGGCAGGCGCGAACACGGCGGCACGGCGGGCCGGATGGTATGCGCGGAACAATCCGTGGATCACGGCCGCGGTGGACAGTCTGGTTGGCAACGTGGTGGGCGCAGGGATCAAGCCGCAATCCAGCCATCCTGACCGCGTCGTTCGCGAGGCATTACAATCCCTTTGGCTGCGCTGGACCGACCAAGCAGATTCCGCCGGTCTGGCTGATTTCTACGGCCTTCAGGCCATGGCGGTGCGGGCCATGATCGAAAGCGGTGAGAGTTTCGCCCGGCTCCGGGTTTCGCCCGAGGCAAATTATTCAGTTCCCCTTTCCCTGGAACTATTGGATCGCGAGCAGGTCCCAACCGATCTGCATCGTGATATCGGCGGCGGGGCACGCATTCGTGCTGGCATCGAGTTCAACTACGCCGGTCAGCGTGTCGCCTATCGGGTTTCGCCCTTTCGCTCTGGCGATCCGCTTGGGTCCACCCGCATGGACCCCGTACGCGTTTCCGCCG
>CAZPQL010000054.1:0-20626 GCA_964588725.1 uncultured Rhodobacterales bacterium | reverse complement strand
GTTGTTCGCCTGATCGAGCTACAGGAAAACGGTTTCGCCTACGTGCGCCCATAAGTGAATGATAACCCCTCCCCGCCAAATTCAGAAAACTGACTGAATTGCGGGGATGGGTTGAACGCCGAAGGATTGATACCAATGAACAGCCACGTGCCAGGCATGCCAAAAATCAAGACGAAAGTCGGCGACGTCCTGCTGGGTCCGGCTTTGAAAACCGGTCAAAAATCGGGCACGCAATTTAGCGACCTGACCCTGCCCGAGCAGCAGGATTGCGCCGCAAGGTTGACGCTGATCTTAAAGATGTTCGGCAACGCCAACCGTCTGAGCATTTTGGCTAAACTGTCTCAAAGACAACATTCGGTTATACAGCTGCAGGCCACGCTTGGCCGGGGCCAGTCTGCAATTTCCAACGACCTTGCCGTGCTCAGAAAATCGAAATTGGTGATAAATTCCAGATGTGGAAAAGCCAATTTTTATGAACTGAATCCGCAAAAGCGCGCCAATATCGAACGGATTTTGCTAAATTTACTGGCCGACGAAGACCGCCCAAAGACCGTATACCGCGCGCCTTTGGACGCTGAAATCAGACCGGTTTAGACTGGCTATTTCGAATCGGGTTTTGGCCCGTCTTCTGAAATGGCGTATTTGCCGAACAGTCGCGCCTGACTCATGAAAAACACAAACATCGCTGCGGTCAGTCCGAAAACCTTGAAATTGACCCACGCCTCGGTTGACATAGTGCGCCAGATCAGCTCGTTGGTGACGGCGAGTGCCGCGAAAAACAACGCCAGTCGGCGGGTGAAAATCATCCAGCCCTCGGGCTGGAGCGGCATCATATCATCCATCACCAGTTGCAGATATGATCGTCCGCGCAGCAACCCAAACCCCAATGTTGCGGCAAATCCCACGTAAAGAATTGTCGGCTTCATCTTAAAAAAACTGTCGTCGTTGAAATAGATGCCCAAGCCCCCGAACACAACCACCAGAACAGCGGTCATCAGCTGCATTTTTGACAGTTTCCCGGTTTTGAACCACAGAATACCGGTGGACAGCAGCAGCACGGGAATAAAGATCGCGGTGGCGACAATAAATCCTTCGTAAGGGGTGCCCAGAATTTCAAACGTGCGGTCTTTGATGCGTATATACCCGATGAAAAACAGGACGATCGGCCCTAGTTCAAGCGCCAGTTTCAATGCAGGCGAAATGCTTTTATCTTTTTTCATGTGATCCACTTAATGTGCCTAACGGCCAAATTCCACCAAAACCGCACCCAGCGCGATCAAACCCATGAGAGCGGCGCGTTTTACCCCCACAGCCTCGCGCAAAAACAGCCAGCCGATAAGGGCGGCAAACAGCACCGAGGTTTCGCGCAACACCGCCGCCTGCCCTACTTTGTCAAGGCGCGTGGCCAGCATGATGCCGCCAAAACTGGCAATCGCGATAATCCCGCCGACAAATCCGCGACGCATCAAGGCCCCCAGCTGCGGCGGCGTTTCCATCCGGTGCCAGCGCAACGCGGCAATCAGCGGCATGGCGACGGCATCGATTACGTAAAACCACGCCAAAAAGGTAAACGGGTTGGGCGTAGCGCGAATACCATAAGCGTCATAGGTGGTGTATGCGGCGACCATGACTCCAGTTAGAAACGCCAGAAAAAGTGCGGTGAACAGCGTGCTGCGCTGAATAGTTTCATGGCTGAGATTGAAAATCGCCAGCCCCAGAATTCCGCCGCTGAGGATCAATACACCGGACCATTGGCCGATCGTGTAATGTTCCGAAAACACAACGCCGACCGCCAGCACTGTGATCAGCGGACCTGTGCCGCGCACCACCGGATAAACAACCGTATAAGCGCCTTTGGTATAAGCCTGGGCCTGCAGGATTTTATAAGCGGTGTGGATCAGAAAAGCACCGCCAAGGATGGGCCAAATATGCGGTTCCGGAAACGGCACCGCAAACAGGGCAAACGGCAAAATAATCAGGCCATAAGAAATATCGGTGGCACCGCGGGTCAGCCATGGATCAAACCGGCCTTTTTGCAACGCGCCAAAGACCGCGTGCAAAATGGCGGACATCAGGGCAAGGCTGATCGCCAGAATATGCCCGGCTTCGGTGCCTTCGATTGAGATCAGCCAGTCGGACATGAATGATTGCCTTTATCCGGGGGGTCCACCCCCGAGACCCCCGAAAGTTTTTTTGCAACAATGAAAGGTTTGCGGTCAGGTGTCGAGACCGGTCAAAGCTTGGGCGAACTCATTGGGATCAAAGGCTTGCAGGTCGTCGATTTGCTCGCCCACACCGATGGCGTGAATGGGCAGGCCGAACCTGGCCGCCAGCGCCACCAGAACGCCGCCCTTGGCGGTGCCGTCCAGTTTAGTCATCACCAGGCCCGTCACATCGGATATTTCTGCGAATACCTTGACCTGATTGAGCGCATTCTGACCCGTGGTCGCGTCGAGAACCAACAGCGTGTTGTGTGGGGCAGACGGGTCCTTTTTGCGTATGACCCGCATGATTTTGGCCAGTTCCTCCATCAAATCGGTGCGGTTTTGCAAACGTCCGGCGGTGTCGATCATCAACAGATCCGCGCCGTCCGCTTCGGCCTGTGTCATGGCATCAAAAGCCAGCGAAGCGGGGTCCGATCCTTCGGGAGCCGTTAAAACCGGTACGCCGGCGCGTTCGCCCCAGACCTGCAACTGTTCGACGGCTGCGGCGCGAAAGGTGTCGCCCGCCGCAATGATCACCGATTTTCCGGCGGCGCGAAACTGCGACGCCAGTTTGCCGATGGTGGTCGTTTTGCCCGATCCGTTGACCCCGACCACCAGCACAACTTGTGGTTTTTTGGCGTAAAGCGGCATGGGTTTGGCCACCGGTTCCAATACGGCGGCGATTTCATCGGCCAACAGCGATTTTATCTCGGCAGCACCAAGACGTTTGCCCAAGCGCCCTTCAGCCATATTTGCAGACAGCCTGAGCGCGGTTTCCACGCCCATGTCAGCCGAAATCAGCAGCTCTTCCAGGCTTTGAAGCATCGCATCATCAAGCACACGTTTTTTGGCCCTGATCGCGCCGCCACCCAGAAGGCGGCCAATCAGGCCGGGTTCGGGTTCGGGTTCGGGTTCGGGTTCGGGTTCGGGTTCGGGTTCGGGGAGAACCTCGTTGGGTATGGGTTTTGATGCAAGAGGTCCCGGTGCGGGGGCCGGGACGTTGGTGCGCTCTGGCTGATGTTCAATTTCGGGTGGTTTTCCAGTTGTTTCTTCATCCCGGTCGGAAACACCTTCGTCGCCTTCACCGACGATGGCATCGAGCCCTTCGTCGATTTTGCTCGACGATTTGAACAGCCGGTCTTTCAGTTTGCGAAAAAATGACATGTGTGGGCTTTCTGATCGGGTTTGCGCCTAAATCAACCACCTAATTCCCCGCGTGGCCAAGGAAAAGACCTGAACGACGAAATTCGGGCTAAACCGGAGCGCCCAAAACCCCCAAAACGATCAAAACCTGTGCGCTCCAATAAAAGGTCCAGACGATATAAGGTGTGACACGCAGGCTGCGGGCCCCGCAAGACAGCACGAACAGTTCGATCGACAACACCGCGTCGGAAATAATAAAGGCCGCGGCACCACCCATGACCATCAGATGTCCGGCGTGCACGGGCAACGCCAGCGCCGCCAGCCCCATCGCGCAAATCACAACGATATAGGCCAGCACTGGCACCTTAAGCTTGCCCAGTTTGGGCGACAGCCACGACGCCATTGCCATCGCCGCAAATATAAGCATGACCGCCCACATCCAGCGATCCAACAACACTTCAAATGTGCCACCCAACTGCGCGAACAACCCGATATAGGCTACGTGCGCCAGAAAAAATGCGGCCATTCCGGCCAGGAAGTTGCGCGTTCCGGTGCGCGAAAGAAAGAAATCACCGGTTGCACTGGCCAAAAGCGCCGCCACCAATACCACAGGTGCGGCAAACAGGGCCGCGAAAACTGCCAAGAGTAATATACTGGATGTCTTGCACAACATCCGCGCGAAAGACTCGGCTTTTCGGGCGTAATAGGCCCCGTAAGCCACTGATAAAATAAAAGATAATATCAGACTCGCAAGTCCGGTCAGTGCGCTCATCGCGTCGTGTCACCCGTCAATAATACCGCACCCGGCTCTGGAAATCGCAAACAGCACGGATTTATGTTGTTGTTCTGAATTTGGAACCAATGTTGTGAAAAATGCCACACTAGGTGTTTATTGTACACAAAAGACGCGGGTTTTTGCATAAAACTGTGTAGTAATTAACCAACGCCGTACGAGCCGACGTCAAAAACAATAAACTATACGGGAAAATAACATGTCAGAAGCTGTAAAAAAAGTATCAACGGTGCGTGTAATTGCGGCGTTTTTGTTGGATTTCTTCACTGCCTTTTTCATTTTTGGTTACATCGTCGCCAAAATGACCGGCAACGTCACTGCAAACGGTTTCAGCATGCAGGGAACGCCTGCGCTAATGGCCATCGCGCTGGTGATCGCCTATTTCATCGCCGGTAAATATTTGGGCGGCACGCTTTGGCAGCGCGTCATCAAAACCAAGTAAATCATATTTTCTTTGGGAAATATTTGATCACTGACCGGATTGGGTTTGGCGCGGCCTGACCCAATCCGCAAATTGACGCGTCTTGCATCAACGTGCACAACTCTTCCAAAAGCGGCGCATCCCATGTTGATGCCTGCATCAATTGCACAGCCTTTTCGCAGCCCACGCGGCAGGGCGTGCATTGCCCGCAACTTTCGTCTTCAAAAAAACGCAGCATATTCAGCGCCGCGGCACGCGGTTCATCGTGGTCGGACAGCACCACAACGGCGGCCGAGCCGATAAAGCTGTCGTAGTCCTGCAATACGTCAAAATCGAGCGCGATATCGTCCATGGCGGCGGGCAGCAGCCCCGACGACGGGCCACCGGGCTGATAGGCGGTGAATACATGACCGTCCAACATACCGCCGGCGCGTGCGATCAGCTCGGCAATTGTCAGCCCCGCAGGGGCGATGACAACACCCGGTTGCCGGACCCGTCCTGAAACCGAATAACTGCGCATACCTTTGCGCCCGTTGGCACCGTGGTCGGCAAAGACTGCGGGGCCATTTTGCAATATCCGCGCCACCCAGACCAGCGTTTCCACATTATGCACCAGCGTCGGGCGGCCAAAGATACCAACCTGCGCCACAAAGGGCGGGCGGTGGCGTGGCAATCCACGCTTGCCTTCGATGCTTTCGATCATGGCGCTTTCTTCACCACATATATAGGCCCCGGCCCCGCGCCGCAGGTCGATATAGCCTGCGGGCACGATACCCGCGCCCTCCAGTGCCTTGATCTCGGTGCGCAAAAGCTGCAGCGCAGCAGGATATTCGTCGCGCAGGTAAATGAAACAGGTTTCAGCCTCCACCGCCCAAGCGGCGATCAACATACCTTCCAGAAATTCATGCGGTTTGGATTCCAAAAACAGCTTGTCCTTGAACGTTCCCGGCTCGCCTTCATCCGCGTTGACCGCCAGCAGGCGCGGTCCCGCCTCGGCGCGCACAAAACCCCATTTGCGCCCTGTTGGAAACCCGGCGCCACCCATGCCGCGCAGCCCGCTGTCGAGCACCGTTTGCTGCACCTCATCAACGCTGCGGGTGCCTGTTCGAAGATCGGCCAGTTGGGCGTATCCCCCCCGTGCGCGGTAGGTTGCAAGCGTCTCGTAATCAGGCGTAACGGGATGAACATCACCGGCGTCAGCGGCTTGTTTGACGGTCTCGGGCGTTGCCAGCTCTACATGCCGGTGCCCGACTTCGGCGACCGGTGCCTTGTCGCAGCGCCCCATGCAGGGCGCGCGCAGCACGCGGATATTGTCAGCGTCCACACCATCCGTCAATGCCCGCAAAAGCGCCTGCGCGCCCGCCATCTCGCAGCTTAAACTGTCGCACACCCGAATGGTCAACGGCGGTGGCGTGTTGTCGCCTTCTTTCACGACATCAAAATGCGCGTAAAAACTGGCGACCTCATAAACCTCAACCTGCGCCAGTTTCATTGTATCCGCCAGCGCGCAGATATGCGCCGCTGACAAATGCCCGTAACGGTCCTGAATCAGATGCAAATATTCGATCAGCAAGTCGCGCCGAAGCACGCTTTCACCCAAAAGTTCAGAAATTTCGGCCAGCGCCCTGTCGTCGGGCTGACGGCCCTTGGGCCGGTGACGCCCCTTGCCCCGCCCCGACTTCCACACCCCAGCTGCCTTTGTTTCAACCATGGTCCTGCCACCCCGATTCACGTAACACGCCCTAGATAAGCGTGAAACGCAAGGCCCAAAGGGCCAAAAGCGACATGCACACAGGTTGAAACGCGCGCCGTGTTCAAATGAATTGCGCTCGGTCCGCGCAGTCCGTAACTTTGGGCAAAACACAAAGGAATTCCCGATGAAACGCTGGTTATTGCTGTTTTGTAGTCTGCCCGTGGCCGTCGCAGCGCTGGAAAAGCTAAGCGCGCAGGATTTTGACGACTATTCCAGAGGTCACACGCTTTATTTTGCCCAAAACGGCAGTCCCTATGGCGTCGAACAATATTTCGACAACCATAAATCAATCTGGAAATACGCCGACGGCACCTGTGCCAAAGGCGTCTGGTGGGAAGAGCGCGACCTGATCTGTTTCGTCTACGACAGCGACCCTGAACCATCGTGCTGGAGCTTTCACAAAGACGGCGATAAATATTCGGCGCGCGTCGAAGATGGCGATCCAGCGAATGAATTGGTGGTCGTGGGCATCAATAACGACCCGATCACCTGTCGCGGTCCCGACGTCGGCGTCTAGGGTCGGGACCAGCCATGTTGCGACCCGTTCTACGGGCTTAGAATAAGTCGCCCTGATCGTCGGTTGATTTGCGTCGTGCGGTGCGGGTTCTGGTCGCGCCAACCGGCACTGCGGCCAGATTACCGTCGTGGAACTCCAGATCGAATGCCTGGGCATCCGCCGCCGCAGATCGCGAATCCAACACCAGGCCAGCGCTGTCGCGCACTACGGTGTAACCGCGTTTCAACGTTTCCTTGTACCCCAGTGTTTGGTGCAGCCGGTCGAGCGCACCCAATTTTTGCCAGCGCGTTGAGATGGTGCTTTTGGCAACCAAAGACAATCGTGCTGCCAACGCCGTAATATCAATGCTGCGCTGCTGCACCAGCCGGGCGAGCACTTGTGGTCGCAACCCTGCGGCTTTTTCGCTTAGGTCCAGACGTCTTTTTTGCACCGACCTGCCCAAAGATGTGGTCAGACGGCTGGCCACAAAATCCAGCCGCTGGCCCTGCGCCTCAATCAGATCTCGCGGTCGGGGCAAAGCGCGCGCCACGTCGCGCAATCGCTGCTGACGCCGCTCGATCGCTTGCGAAAGCGCACGCAACCGCCGCGTTTCCAACCCCGACAGATGCACCAGCAGTTCGGCGCGCACCGGCACCGCCAGTTCCGCCGCCGCGCTTGGCGTGGGCGCGCGCACGTCCGCCGCATGATCAATCAGCGTCGTATCGGTCTCGTGCCCCACCGCCGAAATCAGCGGAATGCTGGACGCGGCTGCCGCGCGCACCACGATCTCTTCGTTAAAGCTCCACAAATCTTCGACTGATCCACCGCCACGCGCCACGATGATCACGTCAGGGCGCGGAATGACACCGCCCGGGTCCAACGCGTTGAACCCGGCAATCGCCGCCGCAACTTCGCCTGCGGATTTTTCGCCCTGAACCGCCACCGGCCAGATCAGCACTTTGCTGGGAAAACGGTCGCGAAGGCGGTGCAGGATATCGCGGATCACCGCGCCCGACGGCGAGGTCACCACCCCGATCACTGTCGGCAGATAGGGGATGTCCACCTTGCGCGCGGGGTCAAACAAACCCTCGGCCTGCAGCGTCTTGCGTCTTTTTTCCAGCATCGCCATCAGCGCGCCGATCCCGGCAGGGGCGATATCCTCGATCACCATCTGATAGCGCGATTGCCCCGGAAACGTCGTCAGCCTACCCGTTGCCACCACCTCGAGCCCCTGTTCGGGCGCGGTGCGCAAACGCGCGGCGACGCCCTTCCAGATCACGGCGGCCAGAACTGCGCGGTCGTCTTTCAGGTCCAGATAAATATGCCCCGATGCCGGACGCGACACCCGCCCGATTTCGCCGCGAATGCGCACGTGGGAAAATTCACCCTCTATCATCCGTTTCACCACGCCGGAAATTTCCGACACGCTGAATTCGGGTGCGTTTTCGCCCGCCTTTGGATCGTCGATCAGATCGGACATCGCTCCCCGCTTGTGTAACTTCGCGGGCAACTCTAGAACGCTGCCAAAGCGAGGCCAAGCAGTAAGGCGCAATTCATGAATATTCTGATTCTTGGCAGCGGCGGGCGCGAACACGCGCTGGCATGGGCGATCTTGCAAAACCCCAAATGCGACCGGCTTATTTGCGCACCGGGCAACGGTGGCTTGGCCGAAATCGCCGAATGCGCCGATCTGGATATTCTTGACAGCAACGCGATCATCGCGTTTTGCGCCGTGCAAACCGTGGATTTCGTCGTGATCGGTCCCGAAGCGCCGCTGGTCGAAGGCATAGCCGACGCGCTGCGCGCCGCCGGGATCATGTGTTTTGGTCCCTCGGCGGCGGCGGCACAACTGGAGGCGTCGAAATCTTTTACCAAAAAGATATGCGCTGCCGCCAAGGCCGATACAGCGGCGTACGCGGTTTTTGCACGTGCCGACGACGCTCACGCCTATATCGATGGCCAAAGCGCGCCCATTGTGATCAAAGCCGACGGTCTGGCGGCGGGCAAAGGCGTTGTGGTCGCGACGGATTTAACCGAAGCACACCTTGCCGTCGACGATATGCTGGGCGGCCAGTTCGGCGCGGCTGGCTCTTGCGTCGTTGTCGAGCAGTTCCTGACGGGCAAGGAGGCTTCGCTATTCGTGCTGTGCCACGGCGAGACCGCACTGGCCATCGGCACGGCGCAGGACCACAAACGCGCGTTCGACGGCGACAACGGCCCCAACACCGGCGGCATGGGGGCCTACGCACCGGCGCCGGTTCTGACGCCCGCGATTGAAGATCAGGTCATGGACGGGATCATCCGCCCGACCCTCAGCACCATGGCGGCGCGCGGCACGCCGTTTCAGGGTGTGCTTTATGCCGGGTTGATGATCGACGCGGGCCACGCGCGGCTGGTGGAATATAATGTGCGCTTTGGCGATCCCGAATGTCAGGTATTGTGCATGCGCCTGGGCGCGCAAATGCTTGACCTGTTACTGGCCTGCGCCGAAAATCGGCTGGACACGATAAAGGTCAACTGGGCCGATGATCATGCGCTGACAGTGGTCATGGCGGCAAACGGTTATCCGGGATCATATAGTAAAGGCAGCGTTATCAAAGGTTTGGATGCTATCGCTGCCACTTCGAAACAATGCGTATTTCACGCGGGCACGTCGGTTTCCGATCATCAAACCGTCGCCAGCGGTGGCCGGGTGCTCAGCATCACCGCCCGCGCCGACACGTTACAGGGCGCCCGTGATCGGGCTTATGCGCTGATCGCCGCCATCGAATGGCCGGATGGATTTTATCGCCAAGACATCGGCTGGCGCGCGCTCGGCCATTAGATCCGGCAGTCGAGCGCCGCCTGCAGACTATTGGCACGCGTGTTTGGCCCCAGATCTCTGGTGGTCAAAATGCCGTCAACAAAGGCAGTCGCCATCACCCGCGACCAGTCGGCATTGGCGGTGATCACTTCGGGTGCGTTGCCCGCACAGTGGCGCACACCTCCCGATATGAAATCTTCGCCGATGCTGTGATTGGTCAATCCGGCCAGTTCACCGATTTGCACCAGCCGGTGACCCTTTAGTGTCCAGATTTTCAAAATCTTGCTGAGATGCGGTTTTTCCACATAAGCGATGTCAAGCCGCCCGTCGCCGTCAAAATCGGCGATGCCCGCCGGTGCCAGCCAGCGAAACGGGCGTCCGAAATCAGGCGTCGCAGCGATTTTTTCCAATCGTTCACCTTCAATCAGGCCGTAAATCGCCAGCTGCGCGCCGTTGTTGATCTGTGTTTCAACCACAACCACTTCGGGTGTGCCGTTGCCGTCCAGATCGGCAAGGCGCGGGGCCAGATCCTCGAACACGCGCTGCGCATTCAGCCGCAGGCTGGCCACGACATAGGGTCCGTGATCCGCTGATCCCTGCACCAGATAGGTCAACGTTTTCCATTCCAGCGCGTCACCCAGAATGCCATGCGTATAAATGTCGGTGGGGTCCGAATAATACGCGTGAAACCCCGGCAACAGCACGCCGTCGGCATCGGTTATTAAACCTGTGCGACAGCCGGGTGCGCCGTCAACGGCCATACAATGCCCGTCGACCTGCGCTGCCGCCGCGTTGCCAAATATCAGCGCCGCGATCAGCAGCACAACCCGCGTCATATCTGTTTTTCCGGCATCCGCACGATCAAACCGTCAAGCGCATCGCTCACCTTGATCTGGCAGGTCAGGCGTGATTTTACCGTGTCGGGCTCCCAGGCGAAATCAAGCATATCTTCCTCCATCGCGTCCTTGGCGGGCAACTTGTCGACCCAGTCGCCGTCCACATAAACGTGGCAGGTTGAACAGGCGCAGGCCCCGCCGCAATCGGCCTCGATTCCGGGAATATTGTTGTCGCGCGCGCCTTCCATGACGCTAAGCCCGTTGGCCACCTCGACGTCATGCGCCGTGCCGTTGTGTTCGATATAGGTGATTTTGGCCATGGGGCGTCCTTTTGGGTATATCATATTTCTGCATGGCAGTTAGTGGATATCGTTGGTGATTTCCAGTGCCATAAAGCACTTGTTATCTGCGTTAAATGTTCTATCTTTGTTCTGTCATGTCTTTCCACCCCGCCCCGCCCGACTGGCCGCGACCACCGGCCTGCCTGCCCCATGCCCGCCTGAGTGAGCCACGCGACGGCGCGTTGGTCACCGTGGCCGGTCTGGTGTTGGTGCGTCAAAGACCCGGCACCGCCAAAGGCGTTATTTTCCTGACGCTCGAGGATGAAACCGGCATTTCCAACATTGTGGTCTGGGAAAAAACCTATCAAAAATTTCGCCGCGCCGTGATTGCCGGACGCCTGCTGCGCGTCACCGGCCCCATTCAGCGCGAAGGCATGGTCGTGCATATCATCGCCCATAAAGTCGAGGACATCTCGCCCATGCTCGATGCGCTCGCCGACCCCAACGCCGCCACCTGACCCACGTCTTCATTTTTGCACAAATACTCGTACCGCAGACACCACCGCCACGCGGCCCGTTGAAAAGAAATATCTTTAGTCACCGCATACTTGTGGTTATGATGAACAAAAACAGGCAAGCCAATGAGCACATTATTCAACGCGGGCACCGTTGCGGCGCTGGCCATTCTGGCTGGGTGCAGCCAGATCACCAACATCGAATTCGTCAGCGCGCTGGACCCGAACACCGCAACCGAACGCCCGCCAGACGCGCTGCCGGGCAAATGCTACGGCAAAATCACGACCCCCGCGATTATCGAAACCACCACGCATCAGGTGCTGGTGCGGGCCTCGAAATACGACGACAGCGGTGCGCTGATCAAACCGGCGGTCTACCGCACAGAAACGGTGCAGGATATCGTTCAACCGCGCACGGACAGCTGGTTTCTGGCCCCTTGCACAGATGATTTGCGCCCCGAATTCACAGCATCGTTGCAGCGGGCGCTCAAAGCACGGGGATATTATCCATGGCCGGTAACGGGCAAGAACGATTTGCTGACGCGGGGGGCGATTAAACAGTATCAGGCAACGCTGGACATCGACAGCGCCACGCTGTCCGTCAAAGCCGCCCAAAAACTGGGGCTGATCGCCTATCCGCGCGAGGAAACTTAGATCGTGTCACGATTAAAGCCAATCACCCGACGCTGCCTGTGACCCGACCACGAAAAAGGGCACCGCACGGGTGCCCTTAGTTACTTGTAACCTGTGAGTTCAGGATCAGCCCTGATCAAGCGTCAGAGCGACGAAACGCGGATCGCCACCACGGCGCACCAGCAGCAGCAACGATTTGCGCCCTGCGTCGCGAGCCTGATCAAGTCGCTTGGTAAACGCGGCGATCGAGTCGACTTTTTGCTGGCCCGCCTCGACGATCAGATCACCGGCGCGCAGACCTTTGTCAAAGGCCTGACTGTCGGGTGCCACGTCCATGACGACGATCCCGGCGTCCTTGTCGGTCAGACCAAGTTGAGCGCGCAGCTCTGTGTTCAGCGCGATCACCTTCATGCCCAACAGCTCTTCTTCGCGGGGTTTCTCGTCAGGTGCGGCGACTGCGGGCACAACGGTTTCGGCCTCGGCTTTTTCGCGCTGCCCCAGAACGACCGTGAGCGTCTCGGTCTTGCCATCGCGCACCACCACTACGGTCACGGCTTTGCCAACGGCGGTTTTTCCTACCATCCGCACCAATTCGCGGGTGTTGGCTACGTGATTGCCATCGAACGTCACGATAACGTCGCCCGACAACATGCCCGCATCCAGCGCCGGACCCGTGGGCACATCTGTCACCAGAGCACCGGCAGCATCGTCAAGCGCCAGCGCGTCTGCGACGTCGGCTCCGACGTCCTGAATACGCACGCCCAGCCATCCGCGGCGGGTTTCACCAAACTCCTGCAATTGCGCCACTACGCGTGACACTACCGCCGAGGACATGGAAAACCCGATTCCGATGGACCCACCGCCGTTGGGTGACAGAATGGCGGTGTTCACGCCGATCACATCGCCGTCCATATTGAACAGCGGACCGCCGGAATTCCCGCGGTTGATCGCGGCGTCGGTCTGGATGAAATCATCGTAAGTGCCGCGCAACGATCGGTTCCGGGCCGAGATGATCCCGGCGGAAACCGAAAAGCCCTGCCCCAGCGGGTTGCCCACGGCCATGACCCAATCGCCGACGCGCGCCACATCGCTGTCGCCAAATTTTACAAACGGCAGCGATTCGTCGCTGTTGACTTTAAGCAGCGCAATGTCGGTTTTCAGATCGGTTCCCACGATTTTGGCGGTCAATTCGCCGCCGTTAAAAAATTCAACCAGCACTTCGCTGGCGTTTTCGATCACGTGGTTGTTGGTGACGATATATCCGTCTTCGGAAATAATGAACCCCGATCCCAGCGCCGTTGCACGCCGCGCCCGTGGTTGGTCCTGCTGGCGGTCAAGAAAATCCTTGAACAGATCTTCCAGTGGCGAGCCCTGCGGCACCTGTGGTCGTGGTGTGCCGTCAACCGCCACGGAGGTCACGGTGGTGATATTTACCACAGCGGGGCTGATCCGGTCGACCAGATCGGCAAAGCTTTCACCGACGCCGCGCGCGTTGGCGGCGATCGACTGTGCCAGCAAAAGCGACAGTCCCATGAAAAGAACGATTAGATTGCGGCGCATGGCCGACGATTGATTAACGAGTGATACTGCGCGGGTTTTCAAGTTGATTTCCTCCGTTGTGCACCGTTTCGGCGCGTCAATTGAATCGGTTGCTCTCTGGCGCCAGAATCGTGTCTTTTGCACATCGATTCAACCCAATCCTTATCGCATCGCGTCAAAACCGCGTGAAAATTCTTGCACTAAATGTGTGAGACCAGGGCTCGTTATTCAAGTCCCCGTGACTATTAATACCGTTTAGACGCAAAAAAGGGGCCGGCGGATGACCGGCCCCCACTTAATTGGGTGTATGCGGTCATACACGCTATTTCACAGTATCGGCCTTCAGGTAGTCAAAGAATTCGCTGTCGGGTGATATCACCAAAGTCGAATTGTCGCCCTGCAAAGCCGTCTCGTAAGCCGACAGAGACCGGTAAAAGGCAAAGAATTCCGGATCACGGCCAAAGGCTTCGGCAAAAATGGCGTTGCGCTGCGCGTCGGCTTCACCGCGAATGATCTCGGCGTTCTTTTTGGCCTCTGACACCAATTCGACCACGGTGCGGTCGGCCTGCGCGCGCACGATCTGCGCGGCTTCTTCGCCGCGGGCGATCTCGTCTGCAGCCTCGCGTTCGCGTTCGGCACGCATACGCGCGAACGTGGCCTCCAGATTTTGCGTCGGCAGATCGGCACGTTTGATACGCACGTCCACCACTTCGACACCCAGTGCTTCGGCCTCGATCTTGGCGCTGTCCTGAATGCGGCGCATCAGCGCCACACGGTCGGCGGACAGCACCGTGTTGGAGGTGACCGAGCCCAGAACCTCGCGGATGGCGGCGTTGAGAATACGCTCGAGCCGCCCTTCGGCGGTGCGCTCGTCGCCCGAACCGACAGCTTGACGAAACTGAACGACATCGGCAATGCGCCAGCGCGCGAACGCGTCGACCACCAGTCGCCGGTCATCCAGCGGTGTGACCTCAAGCGGCAGCGTATCGATGGACAGGATGCGGTCCTCGTAGCGCACAACTTCCTGAATGAACGGGATTTTGAACGCGATGCCGGGTTCTTCCTTGACGGCTTTCACCTGACCAAATTGAAGCACCAAAGCCTTTTCGCGTTCGTCCACAACGTAGATTGACGAAAAACCGACGAATAGAATAGCCGCCAGAACCGGCAGCAATAAAGTGGAACGATTCATTATTTTGACCCTCCGCGGCGCAATTCATTCAGCGGCAGATACGGGACCACCCCGCTGCCATCGGCGCCGACATCATCGATGATGATTTTGTCGACCTGACCATAAACTTTTTCCAGCGTTTCAAGATAAAGCCGTTTGCGCGTCACGTCCGGGGCCTTGGCGTATTCCTGGTAAACAGCCAAAAACCGGCTGGCCTGACCTTCGGCTTCGTTGATCACGCGGGCGCGGTAGCCTTCTGCTTCCTGCAGGACCTGCGCGGCCTCACCCCGTGCACCCGCAGTTTTCTGGTTCGAATACGCGTCCGCGCGTTTTTCCAGCGTGTCGCGGGTTTGTTCAGCTGCCTGAACTTCGCGGAACGCGTCGATCACTTCGCGTGGTGGGTCCGCGCGGTCAAAGTTGATACGCACGATGTTCAAACCTGATTCGTAGCCGTCCAGCGTTTCCTGAACAAGCGCGCGCAATTCGACCGAAATAATGCCGCGGTCGCGGTTCAGGATCGGTGCGAGTTCAGAACGCGCGATAATTTCACGCATGGCCGATTCAGACACCGCCTGAATGGATTCGACAGGGTCCGCCAGATTGAACAGGAATTTGGCGGGATCGCTGATGTTCCACACCACCTGAAAATCAATGTCGACAATATTTTCGTCACCCGTCAGCATCAACCCCTGATCGGACCGCGAATTTTCGCCGACGCCAATGTCGATGGTCTGTTCGCGCGACACCTGAACAATTTCCTTGGTGATCACCGGCCACGGCGCGAAATTCAGCCCCGGTCCCCCGGTGCTGGAATACTTGCCGAAAAACAGTTCGATTGATTTTTCCTCGGGCTTGACCGTGTAAAATGAGGCATAGGCCCAAAGCGCCAAAGCGCCGATCAGGATTAACCCTATGGACCCACGGCCAAGCCTGGGCACACCGCCGTTACCGGAACCACCGGACCCGCCCGATCCGCCGCGCCCGCCCATCAGGACACGCAGTTGTTCCTGCCCTTTGCGCACGATTTCGTCGATTTCGGGAATTTGCGGTCCTTGATTGCCCGGACCGCGACCGCCACGGTTATCGCCGCCATTCTGACCACCGTGATTGCCGCCGTCACTGCCGCCGCCCCAAGGACCGCCACTGTTGTTTCCTGCCATTTATGTCAAACTCCTTTTGAGTTTCCTGCGTTCTGCCTAGGTTTCCAAGTGGTGATAATCACCTCTGTTTACAAGCGTCGCAGCGCCACCGGACGCCCCCGCATCATATCGCGCCTAATTTGATCGTGCCGGATCCTTCATCGTGACCAATTCTTCGGCCACTGTGGGATGTACAGCCATTGTAGCGTCAAAATCTTCTTTCGTCGCGCCCATTTTTACGGCGATGCCCGCCAGCTGGATCATTTCACCCGAGGCCGGCCCCACTATATGCACCCCGAGTACCTTTCGGGTGGCTTGCGAAACGATCAATTTCATCAACATACGCTCTTGGCGCCCGCCCAGCACATTCATCATGGGGCGAAAAACCGATCGGTAAATTTCGATCGGCTCAAGATCGCGGGCCGCTTCTTCGGTCTGCCCCAAAGTGCCGATTTCGGGCTGGGTAAAGACCGCTGTCGGAACCAGCATATGATCAGGTTTTGTCGGGTTGTCCCTGAAAACGGTTTCCACAAAGGCCACGCCTTCGTGAATGGCGACGGGCGTCAGGTTAACACGATTGGTGACATCGCCCACCGCATAGATCGACTTAACCGCAGTCTGCGAATATTCGTCGACGATGATTTCGCCCCACCGCCCCATTTTCACGCCCGCCGCATCCAGCCCGATGCCGGCTGTGTTGGGTTTGCGCCCCGTTGCGTATAGCACGGCGTCCACAGGTTTGTCGGCACCGCTGGTGCATTTGACAAGCAGGCCCTTGCCGGATCGTTCGATTGCCGTGACATCGGTACCCAGATGCAAATTAACACCGCGCGCGATCATTGCGTCGGCAACGTGTCCGCGCACCTCGTCGTCAAAACCGCGTAATATCTGTGCACCACGGTAGAATTGCGTCACTTCTGACCCCAGTCCGTTCATGATTCCGGCGAACTCGCACGCAATATAGCCGCCGCCGATGATCAGCACGCGTTTGGGCTGGTTTGTCAGATCGAAAATCTCATTGGAAGTGATCGCCAGCCCGGCGCCCGGGATGTCCGGTACAAACGGTGCGCCGCCAACAGCAACCAGAATGTGTCGCGCACTGAACGTTTCGCCGTTGGACAGTGTTACGTGATGGGCGTCGCGCACGGTGCCGCGTGCGTCAAAAGACGTTACACCGGCGTTTTTCAGCGTGCTGCGGTACAGTCCTTCCAGCCGGTTGATCTCTTTGTCTTTGGCTTTGATCAATTTGGACCAGTCAAACGACGCTGACCCCGCGTCCCAGCCAAAGCCCCTGGCGTCGGCAAAAGCGTCAGAAAATGCGGACGCATAGACCAGCAGCTTTTTGGGCACGCAACCGCGAATGACACAGGTGCCGCCCATGCGGAATTCTTCGGCCAGTCCCACCCTATGGCCGTCCTGAGCGGCAAGACGCGACGCACGCACGCCGCCCGAGCCACCACCGATCACAAAAAGATCGAAATCATAAACCATTGAATTCAGTCCGTTACATCAGCAAACAGGTTTTCGCGCTCAAGCACGTCCATCTGTTCGTGCTCGACCGTACCGTTGTTAATGTCACGTACCTCCACCGACCCGTCACCGTAGCCAACCACCAGCGTGTCGCACACGTCGATAAACAAACCGTTTTCAACAACACCCGGGATCTGGTTGAGCACCATTGCCAGCTGACGCGGCTTTCCGATTCGCTTGAGATGAAAGTCCACGATGAAATGGCCTTCGTCTGTGACATAGGGTTTGTCACGCTCCAGACGCAGCGTCCCGGATTGCCCCAACACGTCCACATTGGTCAGGGCCTCCTCGATTAGCGCTTTGGAGGTTTCCCAGCCGAAACACACCAGTTCGACCGGCAGGGGGAAAGCCCCCAGATTGTCCACTTCTTTGGAGACATCTGAGATCACGATCATCCGGTCCGACGCCGTGGCCACGATTTTTTCCTGCAATAGCGCGCCGCCGCCGCCCTTGATCAGATTGAGATTGGGGTCAAATTCGTCGGCGCCGTCGATTGTCAGGTCCAGCCATTTGGCCTCGGCCAGAGTTGTGATGGGAATACCGACCGATTTTGCCAGCTCTGCCGTGCGGTCAGAAGTTGGCACCCCGATAATATTCAGCCCCTCGTCGCGCATCATTTCCCCCAGCAAACGCACCATCCACGCCGCGGTTGACCCGGTGCCCAATCCCAGACGCATACCATTTTCGACGTAGTCCAGCGCCCGTTTGGCGCTGACAAATTTGGCGGTGTCTACGGGGGAAAGATCCGAAACCATTGCGCGACTCCTCAGACGGGTATTTTTCGGCGCTTATACGGGCTATCGCTTTGCTGTGCGAGCCTGAAATGCACACAGCCGACGACACAACGGGCAAAACAAACCCAAAATCCCGATGAACCGTCGTTTTAGGGCTATGCATCCACGCAATTCGCACCGTAAAAGCCGTTATCAACGTTAACGGAAAGCGCATGTTTCTCAGCATTTTTGAGATTTTCAAACTGGGTGTCGGCCCGTCGAGCTCGCATACAATGGGCCCGATGATCGCGGCTGCGCGGTTTCTGGACCTGCTGCGCGCCAGCCCGTTCACGGCATGCGGGCTACGCTGTTCGTTGCACGGTTCTCTGGCTTTTACCGGCAAAGGTCACGCGACAGATCGCGCCGTAATATTGGGTTTGGCCGGACACGAACCCGGTAGCTTTGACGCCAAAGCCGCCGAGGCCGATCTGGCAGCGATCAAATCGTCCAAGCGCATTCACCCGCCGGGGCTGGGTGCTATGGCGTTTGATCGCGAAGCCGATTTGATTTTTGACTATGACAAGGCTCTGAAGGGCCACCCCAATGCGCTGATCATCAACGCGCTGGACAAAAACGGCGATGTAATCCTGCAGGAAACCTACTTTTCGGTCGGCGGCGGTTTTGTTTTGACACAAGACGAACTGCACAATGACGCCGGAATAACGATCTCGACCGATGTGCCCTACCCTTTCAGCAACGGTCGCGAGATGATGGCCATGGCCCTGCAAAGCGGTAAATCCATCGCGCAGATGAAATGGGACAACGAATTGGTCGCCAAGGGCCACACGGATTTGGCGCAGGGCGTAGCCGAGGTCTGGCGGGTGATGAATGCCTGCATCGATCGCGGGCTTGAAACCGAAGGCATTTTACCCGGCGGGCTGAACTTACGCCGTCGCGCCGCCGGAATTTATAACGCGCTGCGCAAAGAACACGGGCGCAATCTGACAGCACCACATATTGTCAACGACTGGATCGCCGTTTACGCCATCGCGGTAAACGAGGAAAACGCAGCCGGCGGGCAGGTCGTCACCGCCCCCACCAACGGCGCGGCCGGGGTGATACCGGCGACGTTGCGCTATTACCTCGACCACGTGCCGACGGCGGAAACGTCCAAAGTTGCCGATTTTCTGTTGGCCGCGGCGGCCGTTGGCGGGCTGATCAAGCAGAACGCTTCTATTTCAGGTGCCGAAGTCGGCTGTCAGGGCGAAGTCGGCTCGGCTGCCGCCATGGCGGCGGCAGGGCTGTGTCAGGTGCTTGGCGGCACGCCCCGACAGGTCGAAAACGCCGCCGAGATCGCGTTGGAACACCACCTTGGCATGACCTGCGACCCGATCAAAGGGCTGGTTCAGGCCCCTTGTATCGAACGTAACGGGCTGGGGGCCATCAAGGCGGTTTCAGCTGCGTCGCTGGCGTTGCGCGGTGACGGTATCCATCTGGTATCGCTGGACGCCTGCATAGAAACCATGCACCAGACCGGTCTGGATATGCATTCAAAATACAAGGAAACGTCGCTCGGCGGGTTGGCCGTCAATATGACCGCCTGTTGATTTAGGTTTCTTTGAGATGGGCGATTGCGTTATCCAGAAATCTTGCCGCCAGGATAACCAGCATACGTTGTTTATCGAATGTTAACAAAACCTTGGGCTGATCCACCTCATTTGATGTGCCGATCCTGCCCAGCGGCGAAAACATCACGTCGTCGATTGGCCATTTCAGTCCGTGGCTATGTCCGCGCACCGGCGCAAGCGGCACAAGCGAAAGTCGGGCACCCACCGGCAGGCGGAGGTCAAGACGCTGCGGCGCGAGAAAGCAGACGTCGTTTTTGTCCAGAACAAAAATTGGCGTTTTGCGGAATTTGTAGAGCGCATTCACCGTCGCCAGCCCGTGATCAAGCCGCCCGAAAGATACGCCCAGCGCGATCACAAATGCGGCGTCGATACGCGCCAGACATTTTTCGAAATCGGTGTCCGACTGGTCTGCGACGTGGTGGATCGTTTTGGCATCAAGCACGGCCCGCGTATCGGCGCGCAATGAATCCAGATCGCCAATGACCGCGTCCGCACGAACGCCCAATTTCTGTGCGGTATTCGCCCCGCCGTCTGCAGCCACCAGTATTGGCGCAATCCGGCGCGCCGCTTCAAACTGATCGGGATCAACGGGACCAGCCCCGATTATCGTGATCCCGCCGTCGGATTGGACAATACTGCGATTCATGCGTTATTGTAGGTGCAGGTGGAAACAAAGTTCAATTTTTATGCAGAAAAAACCAACAAAAAAGACGAATTAGTTTGTTTGAACACGGGTTTGCACGTAATTTAATCCTTGGGTCCGGGGGGGAAAGTGACCGTAGATGAGTTCCTCGAATAAAGTCCTGACCGTTAGCTACGGCACGTTTTCGTGCAAGCTTGAGGGCTTTGAAGACCCGTTTACAACGCTGCAGAAAGTTGCCGAATATTTCAGGGTGCTGGCCGCGTCCGACCGTCACTTTGGCGGTACACCGCAAGTTCCCGATGTGGACACCCTGCAGGAAATTGCCGCCGGTACCACCGACAGTGCGATCGAGGCAGAGCTCAGCGAAAACGGCGTGACACTGCGC
>CAZPQL010000053.1:0-20698 GCA_964588725.1 uncultured Rhodobacterales bacterium | reverse complement strand
AAATTCCGGAAATTCGTCCAAAAACAGCACCCCGTGATGCGCGAGCGATATTTCACCCGGCTTGGCACCGCGCCCGCCGCCAACGATCGCCGCCATAGAGGACGTGTGGTGCGGGGTGCGAAACGGCCGGTTTCGCGAGATTCCGCCCCCTTCGAGCAAACCGGCCAACGAATGGATCATCGAAGTTTCAAGCGCCTCCGTCGCCTCCAGCGGTGGTAAAATTCCGGACATGCGCGCCGCCATCATTGACTTGCCTGAACCCGGCGGGCCCACCATCAACATGTGGTGGCGCCCCGCCGCCGCAATTTCGAGCGCCCGTTTGGCCCGTTCCTGCCCTTTGACGTCACCCAAATCGGGACCGTCAGGATCGTGCCGGGCTTCACCCGGCTGCGCAGGCAACAGAACATTTTTGCCACTGAAATGATTGATACATTCCAGTAAGTTACGCGGTGCTGTCACGTCGACGGCCCGCACCCACGCGGCCTCAGCACCGCACGAATGCGGACAGACCAGACGCCGCCCGGCCGCCCCTGCAGCCACAGCCGCGGGCAGCGCTCCAATGACCGAAATAAGCTTGCCGTCCAAAGACAGCTCGCCCAATGACACCAGTTCCTGTACCGTATCGCCCGGCAGAATATCGAGCGCCGCCAAAAGCGCCAGAGCAATGGGCAGATCGAAATGCGACCCTTCTTTGGGCAGGTCCGCAGGTGACAGATTGATAGTGATCCGACGCGCGGGCAGTGCCAGCGACAGCGCGCTAAACGCGGCGCGTACCCGTTCGCGGGCTTCGGATACGGCTTTATCGGGCAGGCCGACAATGGAAAACCCGGGCAACCCGGGAACCACCGCGCATTGCACTTCGACCAGCCGGGCCTCGATTCCCTGAAAGGCCACAGTATAGGTGCGCGAGACCATGCGCCGCCCCCAAAATTGAACCAAAGCGTTAACCAACTTTCGAAAAGTGTTAAGCCAGAGGTGTTTATTTTTTGTAAAGATTCATGAAGGCGGGCCAGGCAGCGGGGTCGTGCAGGGTTTTGTCGCGGCAAAACGGATTGCAAAAACCAAAAATCCGCCCGTCGATATCCAGATAATAGCTGGCCGGATCGCCCGAATAAGGGCAGGTCCCGTTTTCGGCATCTGTCCGGTGGGTCGACGTGGCCCCGATTGGCGGGGGACCGCGCCATTTCGTTTCGGGCAGGTCGATATCGTAAACTTTTTGCCGGTAATTCTGCGCCAGCCCCATGGCGCGCCAGCGGCGGAACGCCGGATCCGCAAGGTGGCTGTCGACATAGGCCCGCGCGCGCCCGGTCACGGGCAGATCGTAGCTGGCGATCCGCGCAGCAAAGGGCGCGAAAAAAGCGTCGGCAATGCTGTAAGTCCCAAAAAGCCACGGTCCCCTGGCGTTTGCGCGATCAATGGCGGTCTCCCACAATAGCGCGGCGCGTTTCAAATCTTTCAGCACAGCATCGCCGGGTTCAAACCCGGTGTAAGCACAGCGCAGGTTCATCGGACATTCGGCGCGTACCGCGCTAAATCCCGCGTGCATTTCGGCGACAATGGACCGCGCAAACGCCCGATGATCGGCGTCCCCGGGCCACATCTGCGCCTCGGGATGGCGTTCGTTCAACGTCTCGGCAATGGCTAGGGTATCGGAAACTACAAACCCCGACGGTAAGCGCATGGCGGGCACCAAAGTCGCCGGTGCGAATTCGGCCAATAGGGCGTCAAATTCCGGCAGGTACAGACGCGCGCGGCGTTCCCTGAACGGCAGGTTAAATTTTTCCAACAGCAACCAGCCGCGCAGCGACCAGCTGGAATAGGTGCGATCACCGATGGCCAGTTCATACGTCATAATGCTTGAATACAGCGTTTGACGTGCAGCCACCAATCAAATTGCGTGGGGCAGGACATCACATAGTGTGATTGACAAACCTGACAGACCAGTCGGGCGCATTGAAATCCAGCCGGGTGATCGACAAATTGTCGATATTGAACGCCAGCGCCGCGCGCGGCGTCATTCCCGCCGCCCTTTGAACCTGCGACAAGATCACGCCAAAGTGGGCCACTGCGACGACGTTCAGTGGCCTGGTATCGTTCAGGTCGTCAACAAAAGCGCCGACACGCGCGGCCACATCATTCCAGCTTTCGCCATCGGGGGCTTTTACGTCGCCCGGCGTTTCAAAATACTGCCGCGACAGATCGGGATGGGTTCGGCCAACGTCCGCGAACGTTTGCATCTCCCACGCGCCGAAATTTGTTTCACGCAGCGCGGGTACAGCGGACAGGCGCTTGCGGCTACCACCGATGGCATCCGCCGTAGCGTGGGCGCGGGTCAGGTCCGAAGAAACCACAAGTGCGTCCCGTGGCAAGAACGCGTCAATGCGGTCCAGCAAAGCCGCATCAGACAGATCAGCCGCCACATCGCTGTGACCGACAAAGGCCTTGGCGTGCGTCGGGCCGTGGCGCACCCACCACCAGCACGTCACGGTGCATAGTCCGGCAGCTGGCCCTTCAGCACCATGGGCAGACCAGCGGTAATGCTGACAACCACATCGCATTGAATTGCCAACCTTTGATTGAGTTCACCCAGCGCCCGTTGAAAATCGCGCGCAATTTCGTTGGTCGGGACGAGCGAGCCTGATACATCGTTGGACACGACGATAACCCGCGCCTCACAACGCGACAGTTCTGTGCACAGATTGTCGGTCGCTCCGGCGATTGTTGGCGTCCGAGCCATCTGATTGGCCAGCCATACGCTAACGCAATCCAGCAGAATAACCTGCCCGCGCACAGCATTTTGCAGCGGCTTACACAGATCAAGCTGTGCCTCGACGGTGCGCCAGCCAGCGTCGCGGCGCGCCTTATGGCGGGCGATTTTGGCCTGCATCTCGGCGCCCTCGGCGATTGCCGTCGCCAGATAGGTTTTTGGCAGACCCGAGTCCACGGCAAGAGTTTCGGCAAAGGCAGATTTGCCCGAAGATGTACCGCCAAGCACAAGGGGCAGTTTGGGAAATTCAGACATTTGACCACGGTTTCGCAAGTGAACGCGCGCAGTGATAACAGGGCGCTCACCAAAGAAAAAGCCGCGATCACGCAACATTTTCTTACGGCGCACGGGATTTGGTTTATGCACGCGTATGTTTAGATTTTTTGTTTTCGCAATGATGTTCGCGGGCGTGTCGACGCACGCCGGTGAAATTGACACGGCTTTTCTGCGCAACTTGCCCGAAGCTGACGTCGTTATTCTGGGTGAGGTACACGACAACCCCGTCCACCACGCAAATCAGGCCGATGCCGTGCGGGCCATCGCGCCAACCGCCGTAGTGTTTGAAATGCTGACCGCGATGCAGGCCGCCAAAATCGGCATCCACAACCGCAACGACGACAACGCTCTGGCAGACGATATCTCGTGGAATGTCAAAGGGTGGGGCGATTTTGATCAATACTATCAGATTATTGCCGCCTCGCCCGCACCAATTTACGGTGGAGGGCTGGAACGGGGTCTGGTGCGCCGCGCTGTGACCGAGGGCGCAGCGGGCGTATTCGGCGACGCGGCCGGTGAATTTGGATTGATCGCGGCGCTGAACGACGACGAACAGGCCCTGCGGGAAAACAACCAGCGCGAGGCCCACTGCAACGCACTACCGGAAAACCTGCTTGCCGGGATGGTTCAGGCGCAGCGGTTGCGCGACGCCAATCTGGCACGCGCAGTCCTAAAAGCGCTGGACGAACACGGTGGACCCGTTGTTTTGATCACGGGCAACGGCCATACGCGGCGTGACTGGGGTGTGCCCGCAGCTTTGAATGTGGCAAGGTCCGGATTGCGCATCACGGCCCTGGCACAACTGGAAAGCTACGACAAAGTCGTGGACACGCCGTTTGACTATTTTCTGGTAACGGCGCCTACGCCGCGCGAAGACCCCTGTGCGGCGTTCAAGTAAGCGGTGTGACCGCTTGAAAACAATGCAAAGCAGGCGTAAAAACGTTTAGATTCGGATATTTATCCATCGCATAAAGGCACACCTATGCTGTCGGGCAAACATATATTGCTGATCATTGGGGGCGGAATCGCTGCATTCAAAAGCCTGCAGTTGATCCGGCTGTTGCGCGCGCAGGGTGCGGATGTGACGCCGGTTCTGACCGCCGCCGCCGCACAGTTTGTAACGCCGCTATCGGTCGGTGCGCTGGCCAACAGCAAAGTTTTCAGCGATTTGTTCGACCTCAACGACGAGGCCGAAATGGGACATATCGAATTGTCGCGCGCCGCCGATATTATCGTTGTGGCCCCGGCCACCGCCGATCTGATGGCCAAGATGGCGGGCGGGCTGGCCAATGATCTGGCGTCGACTGTTTTGATGGCGACCGACAAGCCTGTCCTGATTGCACCCGCCATGAATGTACGCATGTGGGAACACGCGGCGACCCGGCGCAATCTGGCAATTTTACGTAGTGACGGTGTGCATGGTGTCGGCCCCGTCGAAGGCGAAATGGCCTGCGGCGAATTTGGCTTTGGCCGCATGGCGGAACCCAAGGAAATCGCCGAAGCCGTGGCAGGCGTTCTGGCCAATGGGCCGTTAAAGGGGCGGCGCATTCTGGTCACATCCGGCCCAACACACGAGCCGATCGATCCGGTGCGCTATATCGCCAATCGCTCATCGGGGCGGCAGGGTGCTGCCATCGCGCGCGCGCTCAGCGCCATGGGCGGTGACGTTGTGTTTATCACCGGACCGGCGGTTACACCGCCGCCAGCGGGGGTGCAGGTTGTGCGCGTGAATACCGCAGATCAGATGGCCCGTGCGGTCAAGGATGCGCTGCCGGCGGATGCGGCTGTTTTCGCGGCGGCAGTGGCCGACTGGAAAATTGCCAATCCCGCAACATCCAAAACCAAAAAAACCAAAGTCGGTACGGCCCCCGAACTGAAATTTGTCGAAAATACCGACATTCTGGCCGCCACCGCACAGGCAAAAATCAACCGTCCCAAACTTGTGATCGGCTTTGCGGCGGAAACCGACGATGTGGTTGCCAACGCCACGGCAAAACGGGCACGCAAGGGCTGCGACTGGATCGTGGCCAACGACGTGCGCGAGGAAACCGGCAACATGGGTGGCACGGACAATGCCGTGACGCTGATCACCGCGGGCGGTGTGGATCCGTGGCCCCGCATGACCAAGGATCAGGTGGCGCGCCGGTTGGCTGAAAAACTGGCGGCCGCGCTGGGGGGTGCGTGACGTGAAGCCGACGATCAAGGTGCACTACGCGGCATTGGCAGACAGATCGGTTGCGCTTCCCCGGTACGAATCCGCCGGTGCGGCCGGGGCTGATCTGCGCGCCAACTTTCCGCCTGATCAGCGGGAAACCGGCGTGTGTCTGGCCCCGTTTGCACGGTGTCTGGTGCCAACGGGGCTGCACTTGGAAATCCCTCCGGGTCACGAAGCGCAAATCCGGGCTCGCTCTGGTCTGGCGCTGAAACACGGTGTCACTTTGGCCAACGCACCGGGAACCATCGACGGCGATTATCGGGGCGAGATCGGTATTATCCTGATCAATCTTGGCGACAGGGACTTTACAGTTTGCCACGGCGATCGCATTGCGCAAATGGTCTTGGCACGAGTCACCCGCGCGGTGATCAACGCTGCCGATGAACTGACCGCAACCAATCGCGGGCAGGGCGGGTTTGGCTCGACCGGAGTCGGCTAATGACCATAGTGTTCGGGTTGATCGTGCTGGTGCTTTTGGGCGGGCGCGTCTTTGGATACGGTCGCGCGCTGCAGATCGCGCTGATCGGGATCATTTTGGCCGCCGTTCTGGCCATTCAGCTGACCTTGCCACAGGGACACGGCCTGCGCGAGGCTACGGGCGGGTCCGTCGCGGTCTGGGTGATCGTTCTGGCAATTGCCGCGATTGTCGGGCTTTACGTTCTGGGTCTGAACCGACTAAGGAAAGCCGCAGCACGGCGCGCTGACACCGCAAATCCGCCGCAACCCGATACCATGTCACCCCAAGAACTGGAGCGCTACGCCCGCCACATCGTGTTGCGTGAAATCGGTGGCCCAGGTCAGATGAAACTGCGCAACGCGCGGGTGCTGCTCGTCGGCGCGGGGGGGTTGGGGTCGCCCGCACTTTTGTATCTGGCCGCTGCCGGTGTCGGCACAATCGGTGTGGTAGACGACGACACGGTCAGCCTGTCCAACTTGCAGCGGCAGGTTTTGCACAGCGATGCAGATATCGGAAAGCCCAAGGTGTTCAGCGCGCAACACGCGTTACGGGCGCTCAATCCCAACGTCAAAATCTTGCCCTACAACCGCCGTCTCGATGCGGACACAGCCAGCGATTTGATTGGTGATTTCGATCTGGTGCTCGACGGATCGGACAACTTCGCGACGCGCTACCTTGTTAATGCCACCTGCGTTGCGCTGGGCGTTCCTCTGGTTTCAGCGGCGATCAGCCAGTGGGAAGGGCAGATCAGCCTTTATCATCCAACGACCGGCGGGCCGTGCTACGCCTGTGTGTTTCCTGAAATCCCGGCCGAGGGGCTGGCGCCAAGCTGCGCCGAGGCCGGTGTCATGGGCGCGCTTCCCGGGGTTCTGGGGTCCATGATGGCTGTCGAAGCGATCAAGTGGCTGAGCGGGGCGGGGCAGCCATTGCAAGGGCAGATGCTGATTTTCGATGCCTTATTTTCTGAAAACCGGAAAGTGACCCTGGCACGAAGCGAAACCTGCGCGGTTTGCGGTGTGAAACACCAAGCCGAATGACGTTCAGTTTGACTTTTGATTAACATTTTGGTTATGAGATTGACACTCCGGCGATCACGCCGGGAATTTGAATCGGGGGAAAACGATCATGGAAGAACTTACCAATGGCGTAAGCTGGACAGGTGTTCTGGTAGGGGCGGTCGCTGCTTTTGTCTGGGGCTGGATTTGGTACGCACCAAAGGTTTTCGGCAACACGTGGGCCAAGGCGCATAATGTCGAGATCGGTACCGCGGCCTCGGTCCCGGTTCGTGCCATGATTTTACAGGTTATTGCCCTGTTTCTGGTCAGCTGGTTCGTCGGCGTGACAGCCGTTTCCAACGCACTGGCAACTGCCATACTGGCCCTTCTTGGGTTCACGCTGTTTTACGACGCGGGGGCGCATATGGCAAAAGTACCGTCGCGCGGCATTCTGGTAAACGTCGGCTATTGGGTCACGGCCTTTGTCATCATGGTTATCGCCCAGGGAATATTCTGAGCGATCCCCTACAACATCGCCGGAACCACCTGATCCGGCGGGCGGTGCCCGTCGGCGAAGGTCTTGATGTTGATGATGACCTTTTCGCCCATTTCCAGACGCCCCTCGTCGGTGGCCGATCCCATGTGCGGCAACAGCATCACGTTGTCTAAACCGCGCAGACGCGGGTTGATTTCGTGGCCCTTTTCGAACACGTCCAGCCCCGCGCCCGCCAGTTCACCGGCGCGTAGCATGCGTGTGAACGCGTTTTCGTCGATGATCTCGCCACGCGACGTGTTGACGACAAAAGCGCTGGGTTTCATCAGTTTCAAACGCCGCGCATTGAGCAGATGAAAGGTTGACGGTGTGTGCGGGCAGTTGATCGACAGGATGTCGACCCGTGACAACATCTGGTCAAGACTTTGCCAATAGGTCGCTTCCAGATCAGCCTCGGTGTCGGGGTGGATGCGTTTGCGGTTATGGTAGTGGATTTCCATGCCAAAAGGCCTGGCCCGCCGCGCCACCGCCGTCCCGATACGTCCCATTCCCAGAATTCCCAGCCGTTTGCCGCCCAGCCGCGCGCCCAATAGCGCCGAGGGCGACCAGCCGGTCCAGTCCCCCGATTGCATCAGATTGGAACCCTCGCGGAACCGCCGCATCACCGTCAGGATCAATGCCAGCGTCATATCGGCGGTATCGTCGGTCAGAACACCCGGCGTGTTGGACACCAGAATGCCGCGTTGCCGCGCGGTTTGCACGTCGATATGATCGAACCCCGACCCGTAATTGGCGATCAGTCGCAGCCGACTGCCCGCCTGCGACAACAGGCTTTGGTCGATCGTGTCGTTCAGCGTCGGCACCAGAACGTCGGCGGATTTCATCGCCGCAACCAATGCGTCCCGGCTTAGGGGCTCGTCGGTTTCGTTCAAACGCACGTCGAAAAGTTCTTTCAACCTTTTTTCGACCGGTCCGGGCAACCGTCGCGTAACGACAACACATAGTTTGCTTTCGGTCATCGCACCCACGCCTTTACTGGAAATCCTGAAAGCATAGTGGCAAAGATAGGGCTAAAGGGGCAAGGCGAAAACGCTGAAAGCAACCCTAAAAATATCCAGAGGACCGGGCAGGGCCTTCATGACTAAACTGGCGAACTGGTGTGTGCGCATTCTGGCGGCTTTGACCCTGTTGTGGGCGGTACCGTCATGTGCCGGCAAACAGGCCGTCTCGCCGGACGTGGTGCGCGGCGCGGTCACAAATCTTCCCGTTCCCAGATATGTCTCCATGAAGACCGACAAAGGCAATGTCCGCCGTGGCCCCAGTCTGACGCAGCGCGTGGATTGGGTGTTCAAACGCCAGAACATGCCACTGCAAATCACGGCTGAGTTTGGCCACTGGCGACGTGTGCGCGACATCGACGGCGCAGGCGGCTGGATTCATTACTCGTTGTTGTCGGGTGTGCGGACTGTAATCGTCATCAAAGACTATATGGCCATGCGGTCGCGTCCCGACGCCGCGGCATTACCCAACGCCTACGCCGAACAGGGTGTGGTCGCAGTATTGGGAGCGTGCCAGCGCGACTGGTGCAAGATCAAGGCAGGCGGCTACAAGGGCTGGGTCCTGAAATCCGCACTTTGGGGAGTCGCCGCAGGGGAATTGCGCGACTGAGGCGTCGATCCGGCGTCAATAACCACTTGTGTCGCCGCAGCGACAGACCGGACGTTAAAATCTGTTGAACAGATCGTGAGCCCGCCTTTTGGACATAACTGCCATGTGTTAGGCGTGGTTATGAAAAATGCGAACGTCGGATTATTCTGCGCGATTTTCGGCGGGCTTATCGCCGCGTTTGGTATGCCCGAACCGGCGCAAGCGCAATCGTCGGATAGCGCCGGTCCAATCATTTTGAAAAATGCGGGTCGACAGGACCTTGAAGGGCACACGCCGACCACCTTTCAGGGTCAGGGTGTCGGCCTGTTTATCGGTGACAATCTGAATGCGGGGTTTCCGGCGGGTGCGGGGCTGCAAATGTTCCTGCACTTTGATCTCAGCAAATTGCCCGCCGGAATTCGGATAAACACGGCGGTTTTATCTTCGAAATTCGCCCATATCAGAAGTCGACCACTGAATTCATTGGGCAGTATTCTGGTAGATAACGTCACTTACCCAAGGTTTTCCTCGGGTCTGTGGAATACCCCGCGCGGCGCGGCTGCCTGCGTGTTGACGCGGCGCACAAACGGCGAATTCGGCTGTGACCTCGCGCCATCATTGAGCAGAGCGCTGTCTCAGGGCAAGAAAACACTGGCCCTGCGACTCCGGTTTGAACACAACAGCGATAACGACGGCAGGCTGGATCTGTTGTCGTTCTACAGCACCAGACCAAACGAGAACGTACCGGGGATTTTTATGATTGCAGTCACGCCAAAACCATAGGGTTTTGTGCAGTTGCGGGTTTCAGAAATCCAACGTCAGCGAGGCTTTGGCCTTGGCAATCACAATGCCGGCGCGGCCGACAACGGTTTCAGCTGACACAGCGCCCCAAAAATTTCTTGCGAAATGCTGTTCAATACCGAGCGACGCGTAAGCTGCAGTGGCGTCAGCGCCCGTGCCGGTGGCGTAACTCAACGGCGCCGCCAGCAATGTGCCGGTGATCGAGTCGCCTCCAAAAGACGACCGGCCGAGGATGCCCAAAGTCGACGTTAACTTTGTGCCGTTGAAGTGCGCCGCCGCCTTGATCTGGGCGCGGGCTTCGATCATGTTGAGTCGCCGCGCATCAACCGTAAGCGCAGCAGCCGCGCCGGTTTCGGAATAACCGTCGATCCACGTGGAGGCATGGCTCAATCGCGCTGACGGCGTGATGGTAAAGTTGGACCCAATTTTATAGGCGCGCCCCAGTGTAAGCGCCGGGGAAACATAGCGGCTGTTGTAGGATGCCACCGCGATGTCGATACCGCCCGCAACCAGATTGTTATTGATGAACCTTCGGGAGCTGTGGCCGCGAAATCCAGCTACAAGCGAGAAATTCAAATAGGCTTTGCCAAAGTTACGTGTGCCATATAACCCGAAAAATCCGCCCTCACCGGAAATATCCTGCGAACGCGAAAACCGCGCGCCGGTAGCATACTTGGCTTGACTGAACCCGGCGGTCAAACCCAGTAACAGATTATTATTGAACGCTTTATCCGCACCGGCGGCCACTGCGCCAAACCCCAGCCCGTAACCCAAAAAACTGCCCATTGAGGCGTGGCGCGCCCCCAGACCCATGGCGCTGATCCAGAACGCTGATTTGGCCGGTGGCTCTATTGGCGGTGCGAAGACAGGATCGGATTTGTATTTGGTCGATGCGGTGACGTTGCCACCACCGGCGTGATTGAACAGAGCCAGACGGTTGCCGATTAACGTGTTGACGGCTTCGTTTTCCTGCGCCTGCGCGCTGTATGACGCCACGAATTGCGTGGGATCCACCGTGGCAATCGTGTTGCCCAGAAGCACAAAAGGTACATCTCCGTTCACGGTCGGCGTGCCCAGCCAGCTGATCCCGTCAAAGACCCAGTGGTTCGACTGGCTGGCCCCAAGGTTAAAAGTGCCGGTGATGTCATCGCCCAGAACCATGCGGCCTTCGAAAAATGCGGGCGCATTGATCGTGACGGTTCCATCACCAATGTCGAAACGAAATGCGTCGCCGTTGGTCGATGTGATGCGCCCCGAGGTGGTGAAATTGTTACCGCCGAAATCCTGTCCGAAACCGCCAAACTGCACACCAACCGCCCCCACCCCGGTCACGTCTATCGTACCGGTGACGGTCACATCCGCGCCCGGGCCATCAAGCACAATGCCGTGCGCCGCGTCGCCGGATGTCGCGATGGAACCGGTTGAAAAAACCGTATTGTCGTCGCCGATCATGAAGATACCGTAGCTGCCGGTGCTGGTGGTGACGATCGATCCGAAATTCAATGCCGTCGAACGCGTAAACAGCGTAATGCCGGTGCCGAATTCGCCGGCGCGCAAGGTTCCGTTGTTGGTGGCAACGACGCCAAAAGAACTGGACGAAATTGCGCTGGCACCGGTCGTGCCGGTGACGTCGACGCTGACATTGGAATTCACGGTAATTGTGTCGCCGTCCAGCAGGAATTGCCCGTCATTTGTCGTCGTGGTGTCGCCGCTGACCACGTAGTCGGCCGCGCGCGCAACAAGTGGGATGTGCAATCCGACGATCAGCCCGCACAAAATGGTGATAAATCTGTAAAACATGGCGACCAAGATCAACTTCCCCTCAACGGTGTGTCTGGTCGTCTCCCCCAATTTTATATGTGACGGTATTCTTTGGACCTGTTGGCCAGCGCCGTCTTGATACAAAGCCAACGTATCGGCCCATATTTTCGGGCTCAATGAAATTGCCCGGCGTACGCGTAGTTTCAGGTCTTTTGGTTGCCAGTTGTCCTTATTTTACAACACGTCTGAATTTGGCGATAAACAATTGTTTTTAATACGTAAACAATATCGATAGCACAGGGTATTTGGATCGAATATCAAAACTATCGTGGTGTCGCGGTCACACTAGTCCACGGCCTTTCAGCAGGGCATCTACCCCCGGCAGGCGGCCCCTGAACGCCGTGTATAATGCCTCGGCCTCCTGCGATCCCCCGGCAGAATAAATACTGTCTGCCAATCGCTTGGCGGTCTCCGGATCAAAGGCGTCTCCGGTCTCTTCAAATGCGGCAAAAGCATCGGCGTCCATCACTTCGGACCACATGTAGGAATAATAACCGGACGAATAACCGTCGCCGGAAAATACATGCGCAAAATGTGGCGTGGCGTGGCGCATGGCAATGGCCTCGGGCATGCCCAGCGCGCCCAACACCTGTGCCTGTTTCGCCATGGGGTCTTTGGGTGCAGGCCCGTCGTGGAACGCCAGATCAACAAGCGCGCTGGCGGTGAATTCCACCGTGGCAAAGCCCTGATCAAAATTGGTTGCCGCCAGCAAACGTTCCAGCAATGCCGCCGGAATGGCGTCGCCGGTTTTGGCATGGACAGCATATTTTTCAAGCACCTCGGGCACCTCGAGCCAATGCTCGAAAAGCTGGCTGGGCAGTTCGACAAAGTCGCGCGCCACAGATGTACCGGCGATCATCGGGTAGGTGACATCGGACATCATCGAATGCAGCGCATGGCCAAATTCGTGAAACAACGTGCGCGCATCGTCAAAGGTCAGAAGGCACGGCTCACCCGCCGGGGCCTTGGCGAAATTGCAAACATTGACGGTGATTGGCCGCACGTCGCCGTCCACACGCGACTGGCCGCGAAATCGCGAACACCACGCACCCGAGCGTTTTGACGACCGGGCAAAGTAATCGCCGATAAAAACCGCCAGATGTTGGCCGTCTTTTGTGACTTCCCAAGCGCGCGCATCTTCGTGGTAAAGTGGTACGTCTAAGGGCTTGAACGAAAGGCCGAACAGACGATTGGCGCAGTCGAACGCCGCGTTGATCATATTGTCTAGCTGGAAATACGGTTTGAGTTCGGCTTCATCCAGGTCATGCTCGGCCACTCGGCGTTTTTGCGCATAATACCGCCAGTCCCACGGCTGCAGATCGTCGTTGATGCCGTCGTCTTGCATCATCGCGGCCAGAAATCCGGCGTCGCGATTGGCCTGCTGCCTGGCCGGTTCCCAGACCGCCATCAGCAAATCGCGGGCGCGCGCCGGTGTTTTTGCCATTTCGGTGGCCAGTTTGAAATCTGAAAAGGTGTCAAAACCCAAAAGCTTGGCGCGCTCCTGGCGCAGCGCCAGCGTTTCGGAGACAATGGCCCTGTTGTCGGTCTTGCCGTCGTTTGCGCCGCGTTTGCCCCAAGCTGCGTAAGCGGTTTGCCGTAGGTCGCGACGGGTCGAAAACTGCAGGAAAGGCACTATGAGCGAACGCGACAGGGTGATCGCGTAGCCGGTAAGACCGCGCTCTTTGGCGGCTTCTTTGGCAGCGGCCAAAAGAAAATCCGGCAGACCTTCCAGATCACCATCGCCGAGTTCCATGAACCAGTCGCGCTCATCCGCCAACAGGTTTTGCGAAAACGCCGTGCCCAACACCGCCAGACGTTTCGTCACCGCAGCAAGCCGGTCTTTGGAGGCACGCTTTAAGGCCGCCCCTGCACGCACGAACGTGCGGTGGTAAAGAAACAGCACACGTTTTTGTTCGTCCGAAAATTCGCTTTTGTCGAGGCTTGAATGCAGCGTCTCGATGCGTTCAAACAACGCCGCGTTCATCATGGTTTCGGAATTGAACGCGGCGAATTTGGGCGACAAATCGCGCTGCAGCGCTTCAAGTTTGGGATTGGAATTACTGCCGGTCAGGTTGAAAAACACGCCCGCGACTTTGTCCATCAAACCGTCGGCGCGTTCCAGCGCACCGATAGTATTGTCAAATGTGGGGGGCGCGGCGTCGTCAGCAATCGCGTTTATTTCTGCGCGCGATTTTTTAAAGGCCGCTTCAAATGCGGGTTCAAAATCGTTGTCACTGATGCGCGCAAACGGCGGAATTTCAAAGGCCGAAGTCCACGAGGCAAAGAAAGGGTTGTCGGTCATGATGTGGCGCCCGTGGTGAAATATTGCTTTGATCAAAGATCATACCGCGTTGTTAAAATTTCAACCCAAATCGCAGCACATTTGCGTTTTTGCGTGCGCGCAGTAAACTGGGGTCGCTTGCGCTGCCAGATTGAATCAGAAAGGTCGGTGAAATGGGCATATTCCGCGCCACCAAATCGATTTCCCGCATTTTGGGACTGGCTTTCGGACTGCTGGTTGTCGCACAGGTGGCAATCGCAGCGGACACGCAGTTTCGCCGAATCCCGGTGCAGTTCATCGCTGCGCTTGGCGAGCCCACAGCAAACGCCGGTCAGGGCGCGCAAACCTGGGGCCTGTGGGACGTCGATCCGGGCCCACGGGGTGTCTGGTTGCGGTATTACAATATTCTGAAAGCCACAGGTGGCACAGCGCCAACAGGATGGACGTTCGATCCAAACGACTGGTGGCTGGACGAAAATGGATTGATCATGGAAAAACCGGTGTTTCCCTTGCAGCCGGGGAAATATCTGGTCACCGGCAATCGAGAGACAATCGCTGTGCTGACGATTTACGAAAGCGACGAAAACGGCGAGCGACGCTGGGAACTGTCTGATGACGCGCGGCTTTATGACGTCACGCATTTGCCGTGCCGCTCGTCCAGATTTAAGCCGCTCAAATCCGGAACGCTGTGTTCGCCCGCCAACGCCATCCAACCGGCCTTTCCCATCGCCACGGGCACCGCCATGCCCGAAGTGCAGGGCTGTCAGAAGCAGGATTATTCGGTGTTGTTCGTGATCGGTGTGGCCGTGGACAGCCAGTCTTAGCAACCGTAGCTTCAAACAGCCGTCGTAAAAAAAGCGCGGCACAACCGTCAGCGGTTGGATATATACAGTTGCTGGCAGGCACACGCCATGCATGTCGTTTTCGCCAGACTTGGTGTCGAGTCCATATGGACCTGATCACCGCGCAGCGATATTTACCCCCATATTAGTGAACAGCCGGAGCGCCCATCATGAAGACCCATGTCAAAGCCTGTATTGTCGGGGGCGGAGCCGTTGGCGCGGGGATCGCCTATCATCTGGCCAAGGCAGGCTGGGATGATGTGGTTCTGTTGGAACGCGACGAACTGACCTCGGGCTCCACATGGCACGCCGCCGGATTACTGCCGCTGTTCAACATGGGCTATGCCACCACGCATATTCATGATTATTCAGTAAAATTCTATAAAACGCTGGAAGAGGAAACCGGTCTGAACGCCGGATTTTCTGTGGTTGGCAATCTGCGCATGGCCCAGTCAAAGGCGCGGATGGACGAATACATGCTTTATGCGTCCACCGCAGAAACCGTGGGGGTGCCGTTTGAGTGGCTGACACCCGCGCAGATCAAAGACCGCTGGCCCCTGATCCGTACCGAAGATCTGGAAGGCGCAATTTATCATCCCACTGACGGCTATATCAACCCGGCCGACGTGACCATGGCGATGGCCAAAGGTGCACGCCAACGCGGTGTCGAAATCGTCCGCAAGCGGCAGGTGGACAGCTATGAATGGACCGGCGCCGAATGGATCGTGCGCGGTTCGGTCATGGTGGAAAAAGGCGGCAACCTGGTGGCCTCGGAAGAGACTTTCGAACTGCGTGCAGAACATGTGGTGACGGCGACTGGCAACCACGCCCAGCGCACGGCCAATTTGCTGGGCATCAAAATGCCGGCCATTCCGGTGGAGCACACCTTCATCGTCACCGACAAAGACCCGGCATTGGTGGACTGGCGCAAGGTTCATCCCGAACATCCGGTGATCCGTGACGCCGACGCGCAATCTTATGTGCGTGAAGAACGCGGCGGCTGGATTTTGGGAACTTACGAGAAAAATGCGCCCGCACGGTTTGAACACGGCGTGCCCGACAGCTTTCGCGCCGATCTGTTCCCGCTTGATCTGGAACGGATCGAAAGCCAGTACATGGCGATGATCCACCGTATTCCGTCGTGCGAGGACAGCGGGTTGAAGGACGATTTTAACGGTCCGATCTGTTACACACCGGACGGCAACCCGCTGGTCGGCCCTGCGCCGGGCCTGCGCAATATGTGGCTGGCGGAAGGGTTTTCCTTTGGCATCACAGCAGCCGGTGGCGTTGGCTATTACATGGCTCAGATGATGGTGGAAGGCGAAGCCGAGATCGACATGGCCAGCCTTGATCCCAAACGCTACTCGGGCTGGATGACGACGGAATATGCTGCCCGCAAAAACGAGGAATGTTACGACCACGTTTATATTCTGCACCACCCGGACGAAGAGCGCCCCGCCGCGCGTCCCCTGCGTACCTCACCCGCTTATGACCGCCAAAAAGCGGCGGGCGCGCAGTTTGGTTTTGTCAACGGTTGGGAGCGCCCGAATTATTTTGGCCCCTCAGGCGCCCCCGATAGCTTTGACCACGATAGCCGGTCGTTCCGGCGCGGCGGCTGGTGGCAATACGCCGTGGACGAGGCCCGCGCGATCCGGCAGGGCGTCGGCATGATCGACGCCACGGCGTTCACAAAACATGTGGTCAAAGGCCCGGGCGCGACGGCGTTTCTGGATTGGTTCACCTGCAACAAATTGCCCCGCGTCGGTCGCATCAACCTGACTTACGCGCTAACGGGTGCGGGCACGACGCGCACCGAATATACTATCGTGCGCAACGGCGAGGACAGTTATTATCTGGTTTCGTCCGGGGCGCTGACCGATTACGACGGCGATTTCCTGCGCAAAGCGGCGGCAGACAAGACGGATGAATTCGGCTATATCGAGGTTCACAACGTCACCACGCAGTGGGGCGTTTTCGCGCTGGCCGGGCCAAAATCGCGCGACGTGCTCAAAGCGATCATCAACGATGCTGACCCCGAAACCGCGTTGTCGAACAAGCGCTTTGCGTGGCTGTCGGCGCGCAGCATCGAACTTGGCATGTGCCCCGTGCAGGCCATTCGCGTTGCTTATACCGGCGAATTGGGCTGGGAACTGCACCACCCGATCGAGATGCAGAATTATCTTTACGATCTGATCACCAGGGCGGGCGCAAAACACGACCTGAAACTGGTGGGCGCGCGGGCGCAAAACTGGTTGCGTCAGGAAAAATCATATCGTGCCTTTGGCACCGAACTGGGCCGCGACGCCACGCCGCTGGAGGCCGATCTGCCGCGCTTTATTGATCTGTCCAAGGATTTCAACGGAAAGAAGGCCATGCAGGCGCTTGGCGTGCGGTTCAAATGCGTCACGCTGCTGATCGACGGCCCCTCTGACGCCGACCCCTGGGGTCGCGAAGCTTTGTTGCACGAGGGTCAAAAAGTCGGCCGCCTGACCAGCGGCGGTTATTCGGTTCACTTTGGCAAATCCATCGGCATGGGCTATCTGCCCCCTGAGCTGGCCGAGCCGGGCCAAAAACTGAAAGTACGGATGTTCCGCGAATTGTGGGACGCCGAGGTGACGGTGGACAGCCCGTACGATCCAAAGAACGAATGTATTCGGGTGGATGGTTGAATGACCGATCAAGAAAAAATCCTCGCCACTTTTGAAGATTACGCCTCGACTTACTGTGCCAAGGATATCGATGGCCTGATGGCGGTTTTTGACGATGGCAGCAATATTTCCATGATTGGGACCGGTGCTGACGAGTTATGCGAAACACGCGAAGCGATTGCGGATGTGTTCGATCGAAATTTCAAAGATGCAACCGCGAAACTGTTTGAATGGCACTGGCGGCAGGTCACAATAACCGGTGACGCCGCAGTTGTCGCGGCGACGCTGACCATTCATCTTGAAACAGACGATGGCGCTCTGTCTGTTCCCATCCGCTGGACCGTCGGTCTGGTTCGGCGCGAAAACGGCTGGAAATGGACCCACCGACACGCATCCGCCGCCGCGACGGCGCAAAAATCCGGCGCAGCCTACCCGTCAGAAAATTGATCAGCCGGACGAGCGATATTAGCCCACATCGGCTGGCGTTTTTGCCAGCTCCATAAACGTACGGATCAGCCGCCGTTCGCTGCGTTCTTTCAGGCACACCAGTGACTCCTCCATTTGCGGGGCCGGGGGCGGCAAATCAATCCGCACCAGCCGCGCGTCCTGACCGTATTCGGCCAGTGACACGAAGCCGACACCGCCGCTGGAGGCAACGATCTCGCGCAGGGCTTCGCGGCCTTCGGCGACGATTGCAGGGCGCAGTTTCACACCCGCCGCCAATGCGGCGTCTTCCAGTTTCTGGCGGGTTTTAGACCCGGCTTCGCGAAACACCAGCGGCAAGGTGGCAAGCTGTTGATAGGTGAAACCGGTGTTGCGCGCGTGAGGTGACGATTTGGCACAAAACGCCACCAGCGGCGAGGCCCCAAGATGCACGACCAGCAATTCCTTGCGCGCCGGGACGCCGCCCAGCACTCCGATATCGGCCCCGTAAGCTTTCAGTGCAGTTGTGACCTCGGCGGTATTTCCGGTGCGAATATCGACGTTAATGCCGGGGTAACGGGCGCGAAAGCGGCGCAGGATATCGGTGATATGGTGTGCCGCATCGGCGATAATGCGTAGATTGCCGTCGCCAAACGTGCGGCTTTCATTCAACATCTCAAAAGCCTGCGCTTCCACCCCGAAAAGACGGTGGGTGATTTCCAGCAGTTTGCGGCCCTGATCGGTGATCGCCACGTTGCGCTTGTCACGCTTGAACAACAGGATATCGTAGCTGTCTTCAAGCCGCCTGACCTGATCTGAAATGGCCGGTTGGCTCAGGTTCAGGTGCGCGGCGGCTTTGGAAAACCCGCCGCAAACGGCCACGTAGTGAAAGGCGCGCAATTGGACATGTCGCATGGCAGGCCTATATATAAGAAAAATCTATTTAACAATTCATAAGTACGATTTTTCAAATGAAAGGAAATCGTGGATACACGCCGCACGAGCCTTGGGAATAATCGCATCATGATCGCAGAACCACGCCAACATTTGCCCGCACCCGATCAGGGCGAACCTTATCTGTTGACACCCGGGCCGCTGACCACGTCGATTACAGTCAAGCGCGCGATGCTGCGCGACTGGGGATCATGGGACGGCGATTTTCGCGCCATGACCACCGACTTGCGCAATAAATTGCTGGACATCGTTCCTGACAATGCAAACCTGGAATGCGTACCAATGCAAGGCAGCGGCACGTTTCTGGTCGAGGCGATGTTGGGCAGTTTCGTGCCGCCTGCGGGCAAAGTTCTGGTACTGAAAAACGGCGCCTACGGTCAGCGCATCGCCGACACGCTGACCTGTCTGAACCGCGCGCAGATCGTGATTGACAAAGGCGATTACCTGCCGCCGCGCGGCGATGAGGTCGCGGACCATTTGGCCCAGAACCCCGACATCACCCATGTGGTGGCGGTGCATTGCGAGACCAGCTCGGGCATTCTGAACCCGTTGCGCGAAATTTCCGACGCCACTGCGCGCGCCGGTCGTCGCCTGCTGATCGACGACATGAGCGCCTTTGGCGCGCTGTCGCTGGACGGTATCCGGTTTGATGCGCTGGTCTCGTCGGCCAATAAATGCCTGGAAGGCGTGCCGGGGTTTGGCTTTGTCATTGCGACCCGGGACGCACTGAAAGCCGCCAAAGGCCAAAGCCATTCGCTGTCGCTGGACGTTCACGCGCAGTGGACACACATGGAAAAAACCGGTCAATGGCGGTTCACGCCGCCGACCCATGTGGTGGCCGCCCTGCTGCAGGCGCTTTGCGAATTCAACGTCGAGGGCGGGCAGACAGGCCGGTTGGCGCGTTACACTGATAACCGCGACGTGCTGGTCGACGGCATGGCAACGCTTGGGTTTGAAACGCTGCTGAAATCGCGCTGGCTGTCGCCGATCATCGTGACGTTTTTTAACCCCGCGCACCCCAATTTTTCGTTTCAGCGCTTTTACGAGTTGATGAAATCACGCGGATTCATCATTTATCCGGGGAAACTGACCGTCGCCGATAGTTTTCGAATCGGCTGTATCGGGCAAATCGACAGGGACGTGATGATAAACGTGGTTGAGGCGGTAAAATCAGCCTTGGGCGACATGGGCGTTGATAACGCTGCACCACCGGACGCAACGCGCGCTGCATCGGCCGCATTGAGAGAATAATCAAATATCGAAAAGGACTGCAAACCATGACCACATCTTCCGAATACACGTACACGCGAAACTACCACGGCGGCGTCAAAGCGCTGGTTCTGGACTGGAGCGGCACGTTGGCCGACGCCTATGTGATCGCGCCCGCCGTGGTTTTCGTGGCCGTCTTTGAAAAACAGGGCGTCAATATTTCCATGGAAGAGGCGCGCGGTCCCATGGGTCTGCGCAAAGACCTGCACATCAAGAAACTGACCGAAGACCCCGACATTGCGGCGCGTTGGACCGAAATCAAGGGGCGCGCGCCGGACCAGTCTGACGTCGACGCCATGTTTGCCGATTTTGTCCCGATGCAGCTTGAATGCCTGCGCGAATACACCACACTGTTGCCCGGTATCAAAGACGTCTGCGTGAATTTTCAAAAGCAGGGGATAAAGATCGGGGCCTCCACGGGTTTCGTGCGCTCAATGGTCGATGTGCTTCTTGAAGATTGCATCAAACAGGGATTTACGCCCGATGCGACCGTGGCCGGTGACGAGGTGATCAACGGTGCCCGCCCCGCACCGCACATGGTATTCAGAAACCTTGATCTGATGAATATTTCGGACGTCAAGTCAGTGGTGAAATGTGACGACACCGTTTCAGGTGTGGGCGAGGCGCTGAATGCAGGGTGCTGGGGCGTTGGTCTGGTGCGCTATTCCAATTATATGAATGTCAATTCTTCGGCCGAAGCGGATAATCTGTCGGATGCCGAGATCGCGCGGCGCATGGGTAAAACCCGTGCGATACTGGAACAGTCTGGTGCCCATTACGTGATCGACTCCCTTGTGGATTTGCCTGCG
>CAZPQL010000052.1:16734-20819 GCA_964588725.1 uncultured Rhodobacterales bacterium | reverse complement strand
GACCACCGAGATCTACACTCTTTCCCTACACGACGCTCTTCCGATCTGCCGACCCGGTGGCACCTTTGCGCCCATTCGATGGGCGGTACAATCGGGTTGCGGGCGCTGCACAACGGGCTTGGGGTCATCCGTCCGGTTTTTTCGGCCCCGTTGTGGGGATTGTTGATCGACCCGATAATGCGCCCGATCATTCAGGCCATCGCGGCAGGCACCAAATCCGCCGGTTGGGGTGCGGAATTCGCGCCGGGCACCAACCCCGAAAACTATATTCTGTCCCACGGATTTGAGGATAACACGTTGACGTCGGATGCCGATACGTTTGCATTTATCAAGCGCCAGATAATCGAAAACCCGGGGCTGGCCATCGGTGGTCCCAGCATTCACTGGCTGTACGAAGCTTTGGCAGAAACCCGTGCACTAAGCAAAATGGACGCCCCTGACTATGAAACCATGTGCCTGCTTGGCAACGACGAGAAAGTCGTGGACAAACGCGACGTGGTCCAGCACCTGATGAACTGGCCATCCAGCCGCCTTGAAATGATCAAAGGCGCGCGCCACGAAGTCATGATGGAAACCGCCCCTATCCGCAAAAACGCGTTTGATTTGATGGATGCCTTCTGGAGCGCCTGATCAGTTGCACCACGTCAATTATTCAACACCGCCATGGCTGCTGCGTGCAAGTCGCGTGATCCGGCTGCCAGTATCTGCCCACCGCCGTGCGCCGGGCCGCCCTGCCAGTTGGTGACAACGCCACCGGCTGCTTTGATCAATGCAATCGGAGCCTGCACATCGTAGGCAAACAACCCCGCCTCAGCGATCACGTCTATCTGCCCCATCGCCAGCAACGCATACGCGTAACAATCCATACCATAACGCGTCAGCATGACCGAATCACGTAGTTTTTCAAAAGCACGCCGCTCGGCGACGGACCCCACTTCGGGAAAGGTGGAAAACAGAATCGCGTCCCTAAGCTGCCGACCCGCGCGCACCGCCAGTTTTCGCGGACCCGCAGGACCGACCAAACGCGCCTCACCAAATCCGCCGATAAACCGCTCGTTGATATAGGGCTGGTCTATGAGCCCCAGAATCGGTGGCCCGCCAGCATTCACGGCAATCAGCATCCCCCAGGTCGGCGTGCCACTGACATAGCCGCGCGTGCCGTCAATAGGGTCAAGCACCCATGTCAGCCCGCTGGTCCCCTCGACCGGGTCGAATTCCTCGCCCAGAATGCCGTCGTCGGGCCGTCGCACCGCCAGAACGGCGCGCATGGCCTGCTCCGCTGCGCGGTCGGCCTGGGTTACAGGATCAAAACCGTGCTCAAATTTATTGTCGGTTCTCAATGAAGCCGCACGAAAATGGCGCAGCGTTTCAGGACGTGCCGAATCAGCCATCGCATTGGCACAGGCAATCAGTTCAAGCCGCAGTGGCCGGGACAGTTCAACTTGCATTTTTGTATAAACACTCGCGCAGCAGGCCGTTGCACCATTCCTTAAGGGGGCCCGGTGCTGGCTTGCGTCGTGACCCGAAAGGCCCCGGCATCGCTAAGATTTATGCTGCAGCGTCTGACAACACCCGCGCCAGATCAAACAGCCGTTTTCTCTGATGTTCGGGAATCGCATAATACGACCGCACCAGCTCCAGCGCTTCTTTGTCCGCCAGCAGGTCACCCAAAGGCGCCGCCGATTCATCCGTCTTGGTTTCGAGACCCTCAAAAAAGAAATTGACCGGCACCTCCATGGCTTCGGCAATATCCCAAAGCCGCGAGGCACTGACACGGTTCATCCCGGTTTCGTATTTCTGGATTTGCTGGAATTTGATTCCAACCGCGTTACCTAGCTGCTGTTGCGTCATCCCGACCATCCAGCGCCTGTGGCGCACGCGCTTACCAACATGTACATCTACCGGGTGTTTCATTTCTTTCTCCTTTGCATCCCTCAGACTCGTGCCATCCAATCGCGCACTCAATTGCGCGGATTTTCCTTAAAAAACTCAAAATCGCAATTCTTTAATTTTCGCGCGAAAATACCGCGCCCACCTACCAAAGAACGTGTCTCCGGCCACAACTATTGCGCGTTTCGCGACTCTTTATATCAAGCCATATAACGCAGCGTAGCAACACAGTCATCAAAAAGCGAGCATCCATTATAGTTAACGCAAGGTTAACTTGCGATTTTCCGCGACTCGCGCTTGCGTTCGTGATGATCAAGAAACCGTTTTCGCAATCTGATCGCATTTGGCGTGACTTCGACCAGTTCGTCAGTGTCGATATAGGCAATCGCTTCTTCCAGCGAAAAGCGCACCGGCGTGGTCAGGCGCACCGCTTCGTCGGTGCCGCTGGCGCGCACGTTGGTCAGTTTCTTGCCTTTCAGCGGGTTTACTTCAAGGTCATTGCCCCGGGCGTGTTCGCCGATGATCATCCCCTCGTAAACCTGCACCTGTGCGCCGATGAACATTTTACCGCGATCTTCCAGATTAAACAGCGCGAACGGCACCGAAGCGCCGTTTTCCATTGAAATCAAGACACCTGCCCGTCGGCCCGGAATTGAGCCTTTGTAAGGGGCCCATTCGTGAAAAACGCGGTTCAGCACGCCGGTGCCCCGCGTGTCGGTCAGAAATTCGCCGTGATAACCGATCAGCCCACGCGACGGTACATGGGCAACAATCCGTGTTTTGCCCGCACCGCCAGACCGCATTTCAGTCATTTCACCTTTGCGCTGGGCCAGTTTTTCGATCACGGCACCGGAATATTCGTCGTCCACGTCAATGGTGACTTCCTCGATCGGTTCAAGCCTCTGATCACCCTCCACCCGGTACAAAACCTGAGGGCGCGATATCGACAGTTCAAATCCTTCGCGGCGCATGTTTTCGATCAGAACGCCCATTTGCAGCTCGCCGCGACCGGCGACCTCAAAGGCGTCACTGTCGGCAGCGTTCGAGACCTTGATCGCCACGTTGCTTTCAGCTTCTTTTGTCAGACGGTCGCGAATCACGCGGCTTTGCACCTTGTCACCGTCGCGCCCCGCCAACGGGCTGTCGTTGATGCCAAATGTCACCGTGATTGTCGGCGGATCGATGGGCTGCGCGGGGATAGCGGCACTGACCGAAGGCGCGCACAATGTATCAGCCACGGTCGCCGTTTTCATGCCCGCGATCGACACGATGTCACCAGACTCGGCCACGTCGATCGGCGCTTGCGTTAACCCGCGATAGGCAAGCACCCTTGTGACCCGAAAATTTTCGATCAATGTGCCGTCTCGCGAAAGGGCTTTGATGTGTTCACCCGCCTTCAGCGTACCGCTTTCCACCCGACCGGTCAGAATGCGCCCCAGATACGCGTCGCCGCCCAGCGTCGTTGCCAGCATGCGAAACGGCTCGTCGCGGTGCTCGACCTGCGTCGGCGCAGGCACATGTTTGAGGATCAGTTCAAACAGATCGTCCAGATTTTTGCGCGGCCCGTCCAAAGCGGCGTCGGCCCAACCGGAACGACCGGAAGCGTAGAGATGCGGAAAATCCAGCTGTGCGTCCGTTGCATCCAGATTGGCGAACAGGTCAAAACATTCGTCCAGCGCGCGGTCCGGCTCGGCGTCGGGTTTGTCGACCTTGTTCAGCACGACAATCGGGTGCAGCCCCAGCGCCAGGGCTTTGGCGGTGACGAATTTGGTTTGCGGCATCGGGCCTTCGGCGGCATCGACCAGCAAGACAACCCCATCGACCATCGACAGGATGCGCTCTACTTCGCCGCCGAAATCGGCGTGCCCGGGCGTGTCGACGATATTGACCCGTGTGCCATTCCAGTCCACCGACGTCGCCTTGGCCAGAATGGTGATGCCGCGCTCGCGTTCGAGATCGTTGCTGTCCATGGCCCGTTCAACGGTTTCCTGATTGTCGCGGTAAATGCCCGACTGCTTTAGCATTTCATCAACCAACGTGGTTTTGCCGTGGTCGACGTGGGCGATAATCGCAATATTTCGCAGCTCCATATCCGGGGCCCTTATCAATTGTGTGAAGTTCTTGGCGCGGCCATAGACCAGAGCGGCGTCTGTGGCCAGAGGCAAAGTAGCACGGTCAATTCGAACACAATAAGT
>CAZPQL010000052.1:0-16724 GCA_964588725.1 uncultured Rhodobacterales bacterium | reverse complement strand
TCGCAATCGGCTTTGGATCACTGATAGGCCCATGGATCGTGCTGTGTTCACCTTGATGCTGTGTGTCGGCCTGATCGGCTCGAACGGGTTGATTCTTGCGCCGGTTCTGGCGGATATCGCCGTTGAATTTGATGACGGCATTGCCTCTTTGGCCCGCGCTATGTCTGCTTTTGGGGCCGCCACCGCAATCACCGCTTTGACGCTGGGGAGGGCGCTTGACAGATTTGGCTGTGCACGCGCCCTGCGGTTGGCCATGGTTGTCGGCGGTTTAGGACAAATTCTGGCAGCACAAAGCGGCAGCTGGGTAGGTCTCAGCGCCGCGCAGGCCCTGACCGGCGCGGCATCGGGTGTGGCTTTGCCCGCCATTTACGCCCTGACCGCCGAGGTGTCCAAGCCCGGGCAGGAATCCAAAACCATGGGGCTGGTTGTGATGGGGTGGTCGCTGTCTCTGGTGATGGCGCTGCCATTGGGCGCCTGGCTGGCCGACCTTTACGGCTGGCGTATGATGTTGCGTCTGATCGGCGGGCTTTGCGTCGCAACAATCATTTTGAGCAGACACTTGCCCCATGGTCGCGCCGATCCGGTGGTAGACGGCACCATGGGACGGTTTGGGCCGTTGTTTTTGCCCGGTGGCTGGCTGGCCTATCTGATCTGTGGCCTGTTCATGGTGTGCTTTTACGGCAGCTTTGCCTTGACCGGAGCCCATGCGGTACAGCATTTTGGCCAATCCACTGCGGCGGCAGGGTTGGTTTCGATGGCCTACGGGCTTGGGCTTGGCGCTATGTCATTTGCCGGTGGCGTCATCGACCGCTTTGGTGCGCGGCGCATTCGGCTGTGGGGATTTCCCGCCGCCGCCGCTACATTTCTGTTCCTGGCGTCGGCCCCGACGTTCAATTCTTTCCTGCTGGGCATATTTTTGTGGGGTGGTGTGAACGCGCTTTTGCTGAACACCATTCTGACCGGTCTGACCTCCTTGGCACCAGCGGCCAAAAGCACGGTGATGGGGCTTTATTCCGCGACGACCTATCTTGCGGGCGCATTCGGCACAGCGCTGATGAGCCAATTTTTCCAGAAATGGGGATTTTACAGCATCGGAGTCACGGCCGCGGCCTTACACGTGTTGGCGTTTTTGCTGTTGATTTCGTTTTACACGCCGCCGCGCTCCGGCAATAGTCCTGCGCAAAGCTAAGCTATAGTCAGGACCACAAAATGCGCGCCATGCAAGTCACCGCTTACGATCATCCACTGGAGCTGCGCGACATCGACGTGCCCGAACCGGCACAGGGTCAGGTGCGGTTGAAAATCCACGCGGTCGGCATGAATTTTGGCGACATCCTGCATATCAAGGGCACCTATCAGGAAAAACCGGCGTTGCCGTTTACGCTGGGTGCCGAAATCTCGGGGACGGTCGAAAAACTTGGCGCGGGCGTCACGAATTTGGCGGTGGGGCAGCACGTTGCGGTATTCGCAGGCAAAGGCGGGCTGGCGGACTACGGATGCTTTGACGCCCGCACCTGTGTGCCCGTTCCCGAAGATATGACACCTGAACACGCAGCCGCGTTCCTGATTGCCTACGGTACGAGCCACGTGGCACTGGCCTACAAAGCCGACCTGCAAGCAGGAGAGAATTTACTTGTGTTGGGTGCAGCCGGCGGCGTCGGGATCACCGCCGTGGAGCTGGGTAAGAAAATGGGCGCGAACGTGATTGCCGTGGCACGCGGTGCCGACAAGCTGGCGGTGTGCAAGGCTGCCGGGGCCGATCATTTGATCGATTCAGAAACCGACGATATCCGCGAGGCCGTCAAATCGCTTGGAGGGGCCGACGTGGTGTACGATCCGGTCGGCGGCGAACAGTTCAAATCCGCCATGCGCGCCTGTAATCCCGAAGCCCGCATGATCCCGCTGGGATTCGCGTCAGGTGACGTGCCACAAATCCCGGCCAATATCCTTCTGGTGAAGAATATTACCGTGATCGGCTACTACTGGGGATCTTACGCGTTTTTCAAGCCGCGGGTCTTGACCGACAGCTTTGCGGAATTGTTCAAAATGTACGCCGAGGGCGCGCTTAAACCTCACGTCAGCCACACGCTGCCGCTGGATCAGGCCAACGCGGCGCTTGATCTGCTGCGTTCGCGCAAATCCACAGGCAAGGTTGTGGTGACCATCTGAATGCGGCTGGTCGCCCAAGTCCAGCTGGCGGGTCGTGCGTTGCGCCGCCGCGCCCGGCCCGCGCCTGCCCGTCGCGTCATTCTTTTACACATCGGCCTGCATAAAACCGGCACCAGCTATATTCAGCGCACCCTGGGACGTAACCGCGGCAGACTACCGCTGGAATTTGAAACCGTGCCACGCCACCACCGGATTTTGCGCACCATCACCGCGTTGACCAACAGGTTGAAAACGCTGGATGAAACCATCAATGTTGCGCCGGAACTAACAGAGTTGTCGCAGCAATTGGCGCAGCGGTTCGCGCGTGTGCCGCGCCTTTTGGTCACGCAGGAGGACCTGATCGGCAGAATTCCCAGCCGAAAATCGGCCGAGGGGCTCTATCCTTTTGTCCACGTCATTTTACCGGCATTGATCACAGGATTCGAGCACAGCGGCGCAGAGGTGCACACCATTTTGTACCTGCGCGACTTCAAGGACTGGCAAGCCTCGCTTTTTCGGCACAAGTTCATCAACCAACCGGCACGCGCCTATGCACCCAAAAAATTTGCCGCCCGCAAGGCGTTGCCCAAAAACTGGCGCGCATTGGAAACCCGCATCAGAACGGCGGTCGGTGCGCGCCCCTTGTTTATAGAACGCTTTGAAGATGATCGCGCCACCGGTTTGCTTGGTCGCGCGCTATTTGAACGCCTTGGTCTTAGCGCCGCAGACATCAACAATTTGATCCGTATTGCACCACAAAATGTATCGCGCAGCGAAACGGCGCACGACTCTCAGTTTACGTCGTAGATGTGGGTGATCAGCTCTGCCAGCTTTTGCGCCAATGCTGCACGGGCACCGTTTCCCACATAAAGATTGACGTTGAACACCGCCAGTTCCGGCAATTGACCACTGTGATCAATCGGCTCGACGTGTTGTGGCATTGATCCCGACATGCAGGCGTGGACCGCCAAATCTGCCATAACGGACGCTTCGATTGTGCGGGTTGAATCCGTGTTGACGGCCATTTCCCAATCTACACCGGCATCGCTCAGTGCCTGCTGAACACCCGCCCGAAACAGGCAGGCGTTCTCAAAGGCGATCCGCAGGGGCCGGGTTTTCCACGCGACACCGTCGGGCGCGCCGACCCAGATCAACGGCTGGGTGCCAAGACAGGTGGCTTGCGATGGCGTGTGATTTTCGGTGGTCAGGATCACATCGCATTCACCGGCATCGAACTGTCGCTTCAGCAGGTTTGTGAAGGAAGAAATCAGATGCACTTTGACGCGCGGGTATTCCGATGCAAAATGTTTCAGTATTGTGGGAATATGTGGATAGACGATATCGGCCGGCACCCCCAATACCAGTTCACCTTCGAACGCCTGATCGGTCAGGCGCGCGTAGACTTCGTCATTGAGCGCCAGCAACCGTTGCCCGTAGGCCAGTAACTGTTCGCCCTGTGTAGTCAGCCCAATGCGCCGCGTCGAACGATCCAGCAATGCAAGATCAAGACTGGTTTCCAGTCGCTTGAGCTGCATGGATACCGCCGACTGCGTGACGTGCAACAGCCCCGCGGCCCGTGTCACGCCGCCGGTTTCGGCCACCGTCACAAAGGCCCTGAGTGCTGTGAGGTCGAGATTTCTAATCATATCACAATCCTTGATGTAATATATCAAATATATTCACTTTCATTATCTACAACATTCTGGCATTTACATCAAGAAATATGATCAATCAGACGAATCACATAACACCTTGGAAAGGACCGATCCCATGGCACACATCGCATGCACCCCCGAAATTCACCGCGGACTATCCTTTAAGGGATTGACCCAAAGCATTTTGCACCCAATCGCAATCTGGCGTCAGCGCCAGGTCCTGAAATCGCTGGATGATCACATGCTGCGCGACATCGGAGTCAGCTATCGCTGCGCCAAGCAAGAATTTGCCCGTCCCATCTGGAACGTGCCGTCCCACTGGCGCAAATAAGGTTAGCTGACCGGGACCAGCGAAACGGTCCGATTCCGCAAAAAACCGGGGAATTCGCGTCAAAATCGCGCGAGTCCCCGCTTTCCGGCCCTTGAAAATCACGCCATTTTAACCGATATATAGCCCAAGACAGCGGCGTTTCACGCGCGGTTGCACAAGTGTTGAATTTCCCAAAGGAGAAAAAAATGGCCGAGTTTCAGACAATCAGGCGCACAGGCACGGTTGCCAGCGCTGCCGAGATTGACGTCGGGCTGCGCGCGCATATGAACAAAGTCTACGGTCTGATGTCCGTGGCGATGGTTATTACCGGCATTGTGGCCTATGTTTTTGGCGCCGATCTTGCCCGTGCCTTTGCCGGAGAGCCGACCCAAATCGTGCCTTTCGGCCTTTTGGAGGCGCTTTTTAATTCCGGATTGCGCTACGTGGTCATGTTTGCGCCTCTGGTGGTTGTTTTTGGCATGAGCGCCATGATCAACAGGATGAGTCAGGCTACCGCGCAGGCGGTGTTCTGGGTATTCGCGGGCCTTATGGGGCTGTCGCTATCGTCGATATTTGTCGTGTACACCGGCATGTCTATTGCGCAAGTGTTCCTGATCACGGCGATCGCTTTTGCCGGTCTGTCGCTTTACGGCTATACCACCAAAAGAGACCTGTCCGGTATGGGCACGTTCCTGATGATGGGTGTGATCGGCCTGATCGTGGCCATGGTTGTCAACATTTGGCTGCAATCGCCGGCCATCATGTTTGCGGTTTCCGCCATTGGTGTGCTGATTTTTGCCGGGCTGACAGCCTATGACACGCAGCGAATCAAATCTACCTATGTGCAAATGGCCGGCGCTGGTAACACCGAATGGTTGGGTAAAGCCGCGATCATGGGTGCGCTGAACCTGTATCTGGATTTCCTGAACATGTTCATTTTCCTGCTGCAACTGTTTGGCAACCGCAGCTAAGCGCACCCAAGCCAGAATATTCAGAGACCGGCGGGGCCACCTCGCCGGTCTTTTTGTGTCCGGAGTGAACAATCATTACCTGTCGGCCTGTGAGGCGACGGCGCAGGACACGGCGGTCGCCACACAAATGATGACAGGCAACGTCAGTACGCCCCAAGAAAAAAGGACCCCGCCGGGATCCCTTGAATTTTCGTATACGGCGATGGCAGCAGAGCGTTATTTGATCTTGCCTTCTTTATACTCGACGTGTTTGCGCACTACCGGGTCGTATTTGCGCACGACCATTTTCTCGGTCATGGTGCGTGCGTTTTTCTTGGTCACGTAGAAATGACCGGTATCCGCTGTGGAATTCAGGCGGATCTTGATGGTGGTGGGTTTGGCCATGTTACGTCTCCTGACGGGTTATCCCGTAAATCTGAAGTCTGGCTTTTAATCCTTACAGCGCCCGAGTCAACCGCTAAGGCTGTGGCGATTTCAGCTCATCACACCCAGAATCAGACCTGCCACCGCCATCACCATCAGCACCCGTCCCAGCCCCAGTTTCAGGCGCAAAAGCAACAGCGCCGCCAGCGCCGTCAGCCCCAGGGCAATCCAGTCGATTGTGCCCCATTGTGGCTGCCACAACACCAGCCAACCGGCGCGCTTCTGCGCAACGTTTGCGAACAGCACGTGCAGCGCGAACCACAGGGTCAGGTTCAGTATCACCCCGACCACGGCGGCGACCACGGCGGCAAGTGCGTTCTGAATGCGCGGTTGCCGCGGCAAGCCATCGATAAAAGGCGCACCGGCAAAAATCCAGAGAAAGCACGGCGCAAACGTCATCCACAAGGTCACGACAGCCCCGGCCATGCCCAGCCACAGCCCCCCGGCACCAAATGCGGCCAGATACCCCACGAATTCGGTCACAAGGATCAGCGGTCCCGGCGTCGTTTCTGCCAGACCCAGCCCGTCGATCATCTGCCCCGGCTCCAGCCAGTGCTTTTCGGTCACCACCGCCTGCGCGATATACCCCAGCACCGCGTAGGCACCTCCAAAGGTCACCACCGCCAGTTTGGAAAAAAACAGTCCAATGGAAATCAGGATCGATCCCGGCATTACCAGCGCCAGCGCCGCCAGCGGCAGCCACCAGATCGCCAGCCACAGGATTATGGTGCGCAAACTTCGGCCTAACCCCACTGCCGGTGCGGCGGGTGTGGCATCCACGGGCACCGCTCGGGCGCTCAGATATCCGTACAGCGCCGCCAGCGCCACCAATAACGGGAACGGCAGGTTCAAAAGAAAAATGCCCGCAAACGCCAGCGCCGCGATAAGCCAATGGTCGCGGCGTTTCAACGCGCGGCGCGCCACTTTGAGCAGCGCCTCTATGACGATGACGACGACCGCCGCCTTGACACCCAAAAACAACGCCGCCACTACGGTGACCGATCCGTAGAACGCGTAAAATATGGCCAGCGCCAGAACCAGCAACGCGCCGGGGATGATGAACAACAACCCCGCCAAAAGCCCGCCGCGCACCCCGTGCAATTTCCAACCGACGTAGGTGGCCAGCTGCATCGCTTCGGGTCCGGGCAGCACCATGCAAAAGCTGAGCGCATTCAGGTAATCCTGCTCGGATATCCACTGCCTGTCGTCGACAATTTCGCGGTGCATCAGTGCGATTTGCCCCGCCGGGCCGCCAAACGACAACAGCCCGATGCGCAACCAGACGCGGAACATGTCGCGCCAATTCGCGGGCACTGTTTGCTCACTCATAATTCTCGTCCCACTCACCGAAAATTCGTCAATACGACAGCAAATTGGACATAATCCACTACAAGCCCAATGCACAACGCCCGTTTCACCTTTGCATATATACTCGCTCCTGCCAGGCTGCCGCTTCGCGCGGGCGCGAAGCTGGCTCCTCTCGTGTCTCGTAGAGACCCATTTTCGATCAAAATCCAAAGTAGCGATGCGGATGGCCTGTAAGCCGGATTCTGTTCGCCCCGGACCTTGATCCGGGGTCTGACGGCCATTCATCTGCCCCGGTCGTTGCCGACCGGATCTAGCTGCCAACCCGGGGTTCTGGGCTGAAGCGGCCCGGACCGTGGCCCGCGAACCCCCTATTTGGCATTGCTCCGGGTGGGGCTTGCCTTGCGGTCTTTGTTGCCAAAAACCCGGTGGGCTCTTACCCCACCTTTTCACCTTTACCCCTGACTTGATCAGGGGTCGCCCCCCAAGTGCCGTGCAGTGGCAGTCTGTTCTCTGTGGCGCTTTCCCTCGGGTTGCCCCGGCCGGGGGTTACCCGGCACCCTGTCTTCGTGGAGTCCGGACTTTCCTCACCCCGGGGGGTGCGGCCATCCAGCCATCCGCATCATGCCCTCGCTAAACCGTCAGGCGTGGCGGGTCAAATCGGCAATTCGCGCCATGTCGCGGCTATTCAGCGCTCCGGTGGCCGCGGGATCAAAGCGCAACCGGTAAGCATCCAGCAAAACCTGCCCACCCGCACCATCGGGCAATCCATAGCCAAGCGCCTCGGCAAGCCGGACAAAAGACGCCATGTCCGGCGGCGCCGTGCCATCTGTCACGTCGCTCCACACCGCCAGCCCCTTTTGTGCCAGCCAGCGCCAGTCGAATTTGGGTCCGGGGTCGATCTTGCGGCCCGGTGCCATATCCGAATGCGCGATCACCGCCCGGGGCGGCATCGCCCAGCGTGCCAGAATATCGCCAAGCAATTTAGCCGCCGCTGTCATTTGCGGTGCCGGAAAATCCGGCAGTCCACCGCGCATTCCCGCGTTGGACAATTCGATTCCAATTGAGCGCGAGTTGATATCATCCTGTCCGCGCCAGGACCCGACACCGGCGTGCCAGGCGCGCTGCTCCTCGGCGACCAGCCGGTAGACCACGCCTGTTTCGCCGATCAGATAATGCGCCGAAACCTGCGTTTCAGGGTCGCACAGCCGCGCCAGCGCCGCAGCAACGGTTTTCATGTCGGTATAATGCAATACCACAAGCGAAGGCGTCAGCCCGCCGCGTCGTGCGGTGAAATTGGGTGACGGGCGATCAATGATCCGCATCACCCGGTGCCCGCCTCAATTGACCAGTCTGCGATAGGTTTCAGGCGACCAGTCGCAGGCAAATCCGTCGCCATCGGGATCAAGATTGCCCGGATCGCGCGTGGGTCCGCCAGCCCTGAGAAACGCCTCTTGCGCCAGATCAGGCAGGCGATAGCGCGCACAGGCCTGTTTGGTTAAGGCCGCGCCAAGCGGATTAACGCGACGGTATTTTTTATCACCCACGTTGTGCGTGGTTTCAAGCGCGAAAGCCGCCACATTCACACGTTTGCCGCTGGTGGGCAGCGCCGTAGGCGCAATCACCTTGAACTTTTCTTTTTGCGCTTTCAGCCGCGCTGCATCGCTTTCGATGGTTTCTTTTTTTGTCAGCGCAGCAAAATCCTGTGTGTCGGAAATCGTCGGATTGTCCGAGTTAAGCACGATATTGAACTGTTCGGCGTCCTCTTCGCCCTCGGTTGCCGCTTCGCCTTCGGTTGCGCCGTCGCCGTCTTCAGCGGAGGGGTCGCTTGCAACGGTACCGTCGGTCGCAGGCGCGTCAGATGCGGCGCTGTCATCGGGTGCCGTTGTCGTGCACGCCAACAATCCCCCCAATAATAAAATCGCTATTAACGCACGCATTGCCTGACTTCCCATTCTGTAAGAACGCCTGTTTTCAGTCTCTTACCACCAATGATCCGGTTTTGAAACAAATCCGGCGGCGCGCTCCAGCGCATAGGCGGAATTCAGCAGACCCGCCTCTTCCCAGGGGCGTCCGATCAACTGCAATCCCAGCGGCAAACCCTTGGTGTCCATACCGGCGGGCACTGATACCCCGGGTAATCCGGCCAGATTGACCGTCACCGTGAACACATCGTTGAGATACATCTCAATCGGATCCAGCGCCGCCATTTCCCCCAGACCAAAGGCCGAACTCGGCGTGGTCGGCGTCAGGATCGCATCGACGCCACCGGCAAAAACAGTCTCGAAATCCTGACGGATCAGCGTGCGGACCCGCTGGGCCCGTTTGTAATAGGCGTCATAAAAACCCGACGACAACACATATGCGCCGATCATCACGCGGCGCCGGACTTCGGGGCCAAAGCCCTGTGCCCGGGTGCGCGCATACATCTGTGTAATGCCATCACCCGATTCAAGCTTGGCGCGAAACCCGAAACGCACGCCGTCGTACCGCGCCAGATTGCTTGATGCTTCGGCGGGGGCAATGACATAATAGGCGGGCAGCGCGTATTTGGTGTGCGGCAGCGATACATCGACGACGGTTGCGCCTGCGTCGCGCAACATGTCGGCCCCGTCGGCCCAGAGTTTTTCGATTTCTCCGGGCATACCGTCAAGCCGGTACTCGCGTGGCAAACCGATCCTGAGGCCCTTGATGTCGCCGCTGAGCGCGGCTTCAAAATCGGGCACAGCGCGGTTGGCCGAAGTGCTGTCCTTGGGATCATGGCCGCACATGGCGCGCAGCATGATCGCGCTGTCGCGCACGGTTTTGGTCATCGGTCCGGCCTGATCCAGCGACGAGGCAAAGGCCACGATCCCCCAGCGCGAGCAACGCCCATAGGTCGGTTTGAGTCCGACGATACCCGTGAACGCGGCGGGCTGACGGATCGAGCCACCGGTGTCGGTACCAGTCGCCGCCAGACACAAATCAGCAGCCACAGCAGCAGCCGAGCCACCGGACGACCCCCCCGGCGTCAGCGCCGCGTTGTCACCGCTGCGCCGCCACGGGCTGACCACGGGACCGTAGGTGGAGGTTTCGTTGGATGATCCCATAGCGAATTCATCCATATTAAGCTTGCCCAACATCACCGCGCCCTGATCCCAGAAACCCCGGGTAATCGAACTTTCGTATTCGGGTTTGAAACCGCTCAGAATTTTGGACGCCGCCTGACTGGCCACACCTTTCGTGCAGAATAAATCCTTTATACCCAAGGGTATACCGCACAGATCGGGTGCGTCGCCCGACTTGATCCGGCGATCCGCCGCCCCGGCCTGATTGCGCGCCAAATCCGGTGTTTGGGTGCTAAACGCATTCAGAGCACTGGACTTTTCCATTTCGGACAGACAGGCGTCGGTGATTTCAAGCGCCGTCAGTTCGCGCTTGCGCAGGGCTTCGCGCGCGTCGGCTATGGTCAGTTTGCTCAGCCCGGACATCGCTTATTCCACCACTTTGGGCACGGCAAAAAATCCTTCGCGCGCTTCGGGGGCGTTGGCAAGAATCTTGTCAGCATAACCACCATCGGTGACCACATCGGCGCGGCGCGGCAGCTCCATCGGCGTCACCGAGGTCATCGGCTCCACGCCTGTGACGTCGACCTCGTTCAACTGGTCCATGAACCCCAGAATGCCCGACAATTCGCCCGCGAGCTGTTCCAGATCGCCCTCGGCGACCTCGATGCGCGCCAGATGCGCGACCTTGCGGGCGGTGTCTTTGTCGATTGCCATGGCGAGTCCTTTGGCCGTGGGTTTTGAGGCCTTTCAGTTAGCGGGCTACGGGCAGGGCTGCAAGGGGTGAGGATCGGTATTTGGCGACAAACACCTGTCAGGCCATTCAAGCCCGCGACCCGTGACCCGGACAGCGTGCGCCTAGGGAAATGCGTGCAATACCCTGTCGAAGATGGATCGCACCGCAGTCCATGAAAGAGACCCGCGTCACGCCGACGGTGCCTTGGCTCAACGGGCGCTATCGCATTTTTCGGGTGCGCGCGTTGCCCTCAGTTATAGCAGAAGACCCTCATCGCCGCCCTTCAAAAAATGCTGCCAGCAACGCCGCTGACTGCGCCGCGCCGACCCCATCATAAATTTCGGGCCTGTGGTGGCACTGCGGATGTGCAAACACCCGCGCGCCTTGATTTACACCACCCGATTTCGGATCAGACGCCCCGAAATACAACCGCCGCACCCGTGCGTGACTGATGGCAGCGGCGCACATGGCGCAGGGCTCCAGCGTCACGTATAGGTCGTGATCAACCAATCTTTCCGACCCCAAGGCAGCACATGCGGCGCGCACTACCAGCATTTCGGCGTGCGCGGTAGGATCGCTTAGCTCCCGCGTTCTGTTGCCGGCCTGCGCCACGATGGTGCCGTCTTTGGACACAACAACAGCCCCCACGGGAACTTCGCCGCGCTGCGCCGCGCACCGCGCCTCGCGCAGGGCCACATCCATAAAGCTGGTGAATTCCGCCATGGCCCCGTCATGCCAAGACACCCACATATTCGCAAGTATCTTCCTCTTGGTCTCGTGCTGTGCCTGCTGTAAGTCCTCCCAATGACACAATCGGATTTCAGTGGCGAACGCATCGCCAAAATTTTAGCGCGCGCCGGCGTGGCGTCGCGCCGTCAGGCAGAAAAGATGATCGCCGAGGGTCGTGTGGATGTGAATGGTCGCACCATCGACAGCCCTGCCCTGAACGTGGGACAAACCGACCTGATCACGGTCGACGGCAAGCCCGTGCAGGCCGCCGAACCCACACGCCTGTGGAAATACCACAAACCCGTCGGGTTGGTGACGTCCGATCGTGACGAAAAAGGCCGCGCCACCGTTTTTGCCAACTTGCCCGGTTCGTTGCCGCGTGTCATGTCGGTGGGCCGCCTTGACATAAATTCCGAGGGGCTGTTGCTGCTGACCAACGACGGTGCGCTGAAGCGCCGTCTGGAACTGCCGTCAACGGGTTGGGTGCGGCGCTACCGCGTGCGCGTCAACGGCGCAGTGGACGACGCAGTGTTTGACCCCTTGCGTAAAGGTCTGACCGTTGAGGGCACCCGATATCAGCCCATGGACATTCGCTTTGACCGCCAGCAGGGTGCGAACGCATGGCTGACCATCGGCATTCGCGAAGGTAAAAACCGCGAGGTCCGGCGGGCGCTGGCGGCAGTAAATCTGGTGGTCAACAGGTTGATCCGCGTGTCTTACGGGCCGTTTCAACTGGGCGAGATCAAGTCAGGTCAGGTTGAGGAAATCCGCGCCAAAGTGCTGTACGACCAACTTGGCAGTCACATGGCCCCAGAGCCGCACGGCGAAGAACCGGGCAAAATCAGCCGCAAAATCAGCCGCAAAATCAGCCGCAGTCCACGCGCCGCCAACCCGGCGCATTCGTTGCGACGCAAGCCGAAACGGGGCGGGCCGAAAAAGCCCCCCGCAAAACCATCCTAACCAGAAAAGTTTAGGAAATTTTCAGATCACCGGCGCTTTTGCGCCCGTCACGTCCGTCTATCAGTTCGTATTCAATCTTTTGGTTGTCCTCAAGACCGGTCAGACCAGCCTCCTGAACCGCAGTGATATGCACAAACACATCCTGTTCGCCGTCGTCGGGCTGTATGAACCCGTATCCCTTGGCGGAATTGAACCACTTTACAGTGCCTTTAGCCATCTCAGACCAACCCCCTTGTAGTACGGGCGCGAGACTGCGCCCGTTTGCCGTGAAGCCGACCGTGCCAATCCGGCACACCGCTTGTCGTGCGAAAAACGGCCCTTCTGCCGACTTCATCCGGCATAATGTAGTCATTTTCGCAAAAAAAACAAACTATTCCGCATTTTCCGGCGGGATGCGTGCTTTGGGGTGTGAGGTCGGTTAGCCCAGAACGCTGTCACCATAGGCAAAAAGCGCCGGTTGCCCGCCGGTGTGCCAAAATAAAATGCGCTGCCCGTTCAGGTCGCCCGCGCCCGCCAACGCCATAAGTCCCGCCATGGATTTACCGGTATAGACCGGGTCCAGCACCAGCCCTTCGCGCGACGCCGTTTCTGAAATGGCGTGCTGAACCGGCACGCTCATGCGCCCGTAGCCCGGTTCCAGGACACCGTCGAACAATAAAATATCGTCTTCAGCCACAGGATTGGCCATGTCCAGCAGATCCGCAAGGTCCTGCAGTCTTTGTCGTACGCGCCGGGCCTGTGCGCCTGAATCCCGGCGCACGCAAATCCCGCGCACCGGAACATCGCATCCCAGCCCCCGTAGTCCTAAAAGCACCCCGCAATGGGTCAATGCGCTGCCAGACGCGATGACGATTTCATCAAACGGCACATTACCTCTGTATTGTCCAACCAGTTCACAAGCCGCCGCGACGAAGCCCAAGGCCCCGAACGGCGGGTGATTGGCTGCCAGATGGATGACATAGGGCGTGCGTCCCTGCTGACGCAACTCGGTGGCAATCGCACCCAGCGCGCGGTCAGCCCCGGCTTCGTCTTCACCACGCGGGTAACTGTAAAGCGTAGCCCCCATCAGTTTTTCCACCAAAACGTTGCCACCCGAGCGGTATAGATCCGTCACATCGGCGACACGTTCTTCCAGCTGGATATGGCACGCCATCCCAAGTTTCGCCGCCGCCGCCGCCGTGGAGCGGGTGAAATTCGATTGCACCGCACCTGTGATGACCACCGTGTCTGCTGCCTGGTCGCGCGCCTGCCCAAGATAAAATTCCAACTGTCGGATTTTGTTGCCGCCCAGCCCAAGGCCGGTGCAGTCGTCGCGTTTGACCCATAAATCCAGTCCCAGCGACGCACCCAGTCGCGGCAAAGCGTCAACGGGTGTAGGATAATGCCCAAGATCAACCAGTGGAAAGCCCGCCAGCCGCGCGCGAAGTTCAGTCATCAATTCACCCGGTTGCGACAGCGACCCATCCCTCATAAGTTACCGGCAAAATTGGATCAGCCAACGCAGGAGTGTCAACCGTGTCCGAACTGTTTACCATTGAAAATCTGGGAAATCTGCTGGTGCTGATCTTTCTGCAGGCGGTTTTGGGATTTGACAATTTGCTTTATATTTCTCTGGAAAGCCAACGCGCACCTGTACACAGCCAGCGCCGGGTGCGGTTTTGGGGTATCATCATCGCGGTCGTACTGCGCATTGTGCTGCTTTTCGTCATGATCCGGCTGATCGACGCCTTGAAAACACCGTTTTACATATTCGACATACCGGGCGTGCTGGAAGGTGGCGTCAATTTTTCCACAGTCATCTTCGTGTTCGGCGGCATGTTTCTGATGTACACAGCCGTCAAGGAAATATCGCATTTGTTGTCGATCGAGCATCTGGAGCACGGCGTGTCAGCCGGGGGCAGCAAATCGGCGATGCGGGTGGCGGCGACTATTGTCCTGATGAACCTGATTTTCAGTTTTGATTCGATTCTGTCGGCGTTGGCAATTACCGATGTGTTTATCATTCTTGCCATCGCCATTCTGGCATCGGGTGTGGCCATGCTGGCGCTGGCCGACGGTGTCACAGCATTTTTGAAAAAGAACCGTATGTACGAAGTTCTGGGGCTGTTTATCCTGCTGATCGTCGGCATCGTTCTTCTGGGTGAGTCCGGTCCGGCGGCTGCGCACGCCATGCACGACGACGCGCTGCTGATACGGCTGTTTGGTCACGAGATCATTCCGATGTCCAAAACCACTTTCTATTTCTCGCTGGTCGTTCTGGTGCTGGTCGAGGTGGTTCAATCGGGGTACCAGCGCAAGCTGGCCACTGAACGACAGCGCACACAGGGGCAACTTTGATGCCGGCGAATTACTCAAATGTGTTGACCAACCGTTGATTTCCGGTGGAAAATCGGGCTGTCTTTGCTGTAAGGACGATTTACAGTTTTAGCCGCCATTTGAATGTGCGCGCGCGTATTTCGATCAAAGGAACGAGCATGACGAACAGAAACGTTCTGAACTCATGAAAATTTCGCTGGCCGCTACCCTGACCGTGCTGGTGATGTTGAGCGCCTGCGCCACTGTGCCGGTCGACTCCACGCCCGCTTTGACAACTGCAAGCACCACCACGGCATCCGTTGAAAGCCAACGCTTAAAGCGGTATTATTCCGGCGTGGACAGCCGCCTGCGGGCGCAAGGATTGCTGCGCACCGACGGCGGCGGCATCGACGTTCCTTATAGTGCCCGCAATCTGGTGGAAAATTTCGAAAAAATCGCGCTATATGACGAATACACCGTACGCAACGGTCGCTTTGTGGCGCAGCAAACCCCCAGCCGATTACGCCGGTGGACACAGCCGATCCGCATCAAGTTGCTGTTTGGTGACCACGTGCCGCCCGATCAGCGCGCCCGAGATACCCAAAATGTGGCGGCTTTTGCCGCCCGCCTGTCATCGCTGACCGGTCTTTCCATTCGCCTGAGCAACGCCAAACCCAATTTTCATGTCTTATTCCTGAACCGCGACGAACAGCGTGTTTTCGGCCCCAAACTGATTGCCGAAGTCCCGCGCCTCAATCAGGTTGTGATCGACGAAATCGTCAATTCACCACGCAACACGTTTTGCGCGGCCTATGCGTTTTCAGAGTCCGAACAAAGCTCGGCTTATGCGTCGGCAATTATCCTGGTCAAAGCGGAACACACCGATCTGATGCGCCTGTCGTGCATCCACGAAGAAATGGCGCAAGCGCTGGGTCTGGCCAACGACAGCCCACAGGCGCGCCCGTCGATATTCAACGACGACGAGGAGTTCGCGCTCCTGACTGATCACGACGAGAAACTGCTGCGCATGCTGTACGACCGCCGCCTGAAACTGGGCATGACCCCCGCGCAGGCGCGCGCCATTTTACCGGCGGTTGCAGCCGATGTGATGGGCGGCAGCTGACACGTGTCCGACTTTATCGACCCCGGTAATTTCGACTTTTTTGCGCGCTATTTGCTGGCCGGATACGTGATCATGATCGTGCGGTCACGATTTGTGGTCGCACAGCGCCCCAATACCGGAGATATGATTGTCGAGGCGGTAATCCTTAGCCTGATCAATCAATTGGCGTTTCAGTTGATTATCTGGGTAATGCCGCAAAATCTGGCCGTTAGCCTTGGCAAACAGTCCGTGCTTTTCCTTCAGGTGCTGGTCCTGCCAGCGTTCATTGGCGCGCTTCTCGGTCTTAATCTTTCGCGCGGCTGGAACAATGCCATGTTGCGCCGCCTGTCAATGCCCATCGCCAGCCCTGCGCACCGTGCCCATGATTTCGCTTTTGCCCTTGAACGCCCGGCCGGACATGTCATTGTCAAATACAACGATGGCACCTTGGTTTTTGGGTATTTTGGCGAACGGTCGATGGCCGCAAGCGACAAAGAACGTAGCGATATTTATCTGGAACGCGTATATAGTGTGGATAAGGACGGTCAATGGAGCGAACTTTCGCCGCCCCGAAGTGCGCTATTGTCGTTAAACGGCTTAAGATCAATTGAATTTCTGGACGAAGAAAGTGAAACAGAATGAGCAAATCCCGCCCGAAAGTTCTGGTCGAAGGCTATCAACCGCTGCCGCCCAAATCCGGCTCGCTCCTAAAACGAGACCCAAAAACCGGAAAAGTCACTTCGAGCAGCCCCAAGAAACTGCCAAAAGCGACTTCTGCAATTCAATCTCCTTCACATAGTAAATAGGCTTTTCATGGGCATTCTTGATTTCATCAAAGGCGAATTTATCGACGTCATCCACTGGACCGACGACACGCAGGACACCATCGTTTGGCGGTTTGAACGCGAGGGCCACGCGATCAAATACGGCGCCAAGCTGACGGTACGCGAAGGTCAGGCGGCGGTGTTTATCCACGAAGGACAGCTGGCCGATGTGTTCACACCGGGCATGTATATGCTTGAAACCAACAACATGCCGATCATGAC
>CAZPQL010000051.1:0-21939 GCA_964588725.1 uncultured Rhodobacterales bacterium | reverse complement strand
GTTGACGATCTGCTTGATTATGGCGGTATCAGCGAAAACCTAGGCAAAAATACCGGCGACGATTTTCGCGAACGCAAATTGACATTGCCAGTGATCAAAGCCGTGGCGCTGGCAAATGCCGACGAGCAAAAATTTTGGGCGCGGGTGATCGTAAAAGGCGACCAGCGACAAGACGATCTGCAAACCGCAATGAACATAATGGCCAGAAACGACGTTTTGCAGGCCACGCGACGCGATGCGCTTGCATGGGCGGCGCAGGCCAGGGACGCGCTGTCGCCGCTGCCCTCCGGGGCGCTGCGCGACGTGTTGGTCGATCTCGCCGACTACGTGGTGTCGCGGATCAGCTAAGCCAAAACCGTGTCATGCACCCACCAAGCGGGGTGGTCCAATGCGATACTTTCAGCTGCGAGCGCGGCATTTTCCACGGAATCAAACAGTCCAAAACAGCTGGCACCCGAGCCTGACATACGGGTCATTGCGCTGCCTTTTTGCCGCTGCAACACCTGCAAAACCTGCCTGATTTCAGGCACAAGCGTGCAAGCGACAGCCTCCAGATCGTTGCGTTGAGCCCTCAAATAGTCCAGCCATACAGCGGTATCGCCGCCCACGGGAACCGGTGAAAGCGGCGCGCTATCTGGGTTCTCCAGCGCCTGAAAAACTGCTTTTGTCGATAAAGGTACGCCGGGGTTGACCAATACCGCAGGCATCGACGGCATGTGATCAATAGGCGTGATTGACTGACCAATCCCCGACATTCGGGCGGATTTGCCGTACAGGCAAACCGGGACGTCAGCGCCCAACGTCAAACTTTGCGCGAGGGATGGCGTCGGCAAATCCCACAATTTCGCCAACAATCGCAGCGCTGCCGCCGCGTCGGCGGAACCACCGCCAAGCCCCGCCGCCACAGGTAGATTTTTGGTCAGTAGCAAGCGCGCACCAAGATCGGACGCTACAAGTCGCGCCGCACGCCGTACCAGATTTTCCGGCAAATGACCCAAATATTGGGCGTGGGGGCCGTCGATCTCCAGCGTCAGAACGTTGTCTGGCGCGCCGTCCAACGTATCACCGACCGCAGCAAAACAAACGATACTGTCAAGCGTATGATACCCATCAGATCGACGCGCTGTGACGTGCAAAGCCAGGTTAATTTTGGCGGGTGCGAATTCGCGGATCAATCTGCCCGACGGTTTTTTCACTCAGATACGGTTATTTTTTCCGACTTCAAAACCTCGTCGAGACCAATTTCCAGCTTGAGCCGGATACGATCAACGTCGGCCTCCAGATCCGGTTCAAATGACAGCGCACGACGCCACTGAAATTCGGCTTCGAGTTTGCGACCAACCATCCAGTACACATCGCCTAAATGGTCATTGATGATCGGGTCGACCGGTAACAATTCAACGGCGCGCTCCACATGCGGAACCGCCTCGTCAAATTTGTTCAGCCGGTACAACACCCAGCCCAACGAGTCGGTGATGTATCCATCCGCTGGTCGCTGCGACACCGCGTTTTCGATCATCTTTTGCGCTTCATCCAACCGCAGACGCTTTTCTACCAATCCGTAGCCCAGGTAATTCAACACCAATGGCTGATTGGGCGATAGTTCCAACGAAAACCGAAAGTCGGCTTCCGCCTTGTCCCACTGCCCGTCGCGTTCAAAGCTGACACCACGCGCATAATAGACGAACCATTGATTTGGCGCCGGATCACCCATCAACGCGATGGCACTGTTGTAGGCTTCGCTGGCTTCTGAAAATAGCGACATGCGCCGCAACGCATCGCCCAAAGACGTAAATACCGACGAATTGTCAGGGTGAGTTTTCGTCAGTTCCCGCAGAACTTCGATCGCTGCTTCAGACTTGTTATCCGCGAACAAGGCATCTGCCCGTCCGATTTCAGCACTGTAAAACAGCGGGTGCCCGGGCGGGACTTTGTCATAGGATTTTACGGCGAGCGCGTGCTGACCCTGATCTTCAAGCATCTCTGCAGCCAGCAGCAGGGTTTCTATCGAGTGGGGCCGCAAGAATTCTGCCAGACGCACGTAAACCAAACCAAATCTGTCGTTCCGGTCTCCGACCAGAACAGAAGCCAGCGTGAAATACATTTCCGCGATACCGTCGGCAGGGTTTTGGATATGATCAAATGCTACGGCATCGCCAGCAGCAATTTTTTCCCGCAGCATCAGCAGTTCTTCGTCGGCGCTGCCATTCATCACGTCGTCGATCAGCGCCAGTGCCTCGTCCCGCTTGTCAAGCTGCGCCATAATCTGGACATGGGCGATAATGCTTGAACGACTGATCCGGTTGGCGCGTTCGCCATCTGCTGACAGCAAGGCATCAGCACCAACAAAATCGCCGGCCAATGCCAAAGCAAGAGCCTTATGATAAGTGCTGAAAACCCGCATGGCGTCGTTTTCCGATACCGTATCGAATTCTGCGATGGCATCCGACATCTGCCCGCGCCCCAGCAAAATCCAGCTTTTAGCGAGGCCACCCAGCAGAGGGCTGAAGATCGCATCGTCACCAAAATATTCGATGGCAGCGTCAAAATCACCGCGTTCGATATCGTCGGTCATCAAAACCAGCTTTGCCAGTTGGCTGTCGCCCACGGCACCATCCAGACGTCGCGCAACAGCAACGCCCTTTTTGACCTCGCCGATGGCCAGATAGGCAAACAAAAGGCGCTGCATCAAACCCGGATTTTGCGGATCACGCGCCAGCGCGTCGGCGTAATACTTGGACGCCGCCAAATGATCGTTGTTAAAATTTGCCTGCGTCGCAGCCAGGTAACTTCCGGAAAGGCTTTCGGTGTGTGCGAAATTCGGCAGCGATACCGCCAAAAGGCCGGCGGCCAAAAATGCCGTCACCCTTGATGTAAAAGGCTTCACTAAACTGCTCCCAGCGAGAAATAGTATCAACGCAGACTAAGGGTTCGCCGGATTGAAAGCAATCGGAAGTCCGTTCAGATTTGCGCCACTTTGATCACATATTCGGGTAATTCGGGCCTTCGCCACCCTGGGGTGTTACCCAGGTTATGTTGTTGGCAGGATCTTTGATATCGCAGGTTTTGCAATGAACGCAATTTTGGGCGTTGATCTGAAATCTCGGGTCAGAGCCGTCTTCACTGCGGATCACCTCGTACACGCCTGCCGGACAGTAGCGCTGCGCGGGTTCGGCAAAGTCTGGCAGGTTTGCCGATACGGGCAGATCAGGGTCGGCCAGCACAAGATGGCAAGGCTCGTCCTCGGCATGGTTGGTGGCTGAAAAACTGACATTTGTCAGGCGATCGAACGACAGCACGCCGTCGGGTTTCGGGTAGTCGATCACAGGATGATCGGCGGCTTTTCCTGTGGATTGCGCGTCGTTTTTACCGTGCTTCAACGTACCAAACGGGTTGAATCGCAACAATGTCGCCACCCACATATCGAAGCCGCCCAAAAGCAGCCCTCCAAGCGGCCCCGTTCTGCCGGTCAGCGGCGCGACGTTGCGCACCGGTTTCAGATCGCGGCCAATGGGTCCGTCGCGCAATGCGCTGTCGTAAGTGGCCAGTTCGTCGGCCGATCGTCCATCCTTGATTGCGGATGTCGCGGCTTCGGCGGCGGCGATTCCCGAAAGCATCGCGTTGTGGTTGCCTTTGATGCGCGGCAGATTTACCAGACCGGCGGCACAGCCCAAAAGTGCACCACCGGGAAACACGGTCCTGGGAATGGATTGGAAACCGCCCTTGGTCACGACGCGCGCGCCATAGGCCACGCGTTTACCGCCTTTTAGCACCTTGGCGATGGCTGGATGGTGTTTCCATCGCTGGAACTCGCCATAAGGAAATAAATGCGGATTTTTGTAGTTCAAATCCACAATGTAGCCGACATAAACCTGATTGTTTTCAGCGTGATACATGAATGATCCGCCACCGGCTTTCCATCCCAACGGCCAACCCATAGTGTGGATCACCTGACCCGGGACGTGGTTTTCGGGCTTTATCTCCCAGATTTCCTTCATGCCAAGGCCAAATTTCGGGACGTCGCAATTTGCGTCCAGACCAAATCTGGCAATCACCTGCTTGGACAGCGATCCGCGCGCACCTTCGGACAGAAAAACGTACTTACCGCGCAATACCATGCCCGGCTCATACGACGACCCCGGCGTGCCATCTGGGTTTTTACCGAATTCGCCGGCCACGACTCCGCTTAGCGCGCCATCATCGGCGTAAACCAGTTCGGAACATGCCATGCCGGGAAATATTTCAACGCCCAGCTCTTCGGCCTGCTCTGCCAACCAGCGACAGACATTGCCCATGGACACCACGTACATGCCATGGTTGTTCATCAACGGCGGCATCAGGAAGTTGGGCAGACGAAACGCGCCGCCCTTGCCCAGCACAAGAAACTTGTCCGACGTGACTTCGGTGTTCAAAGGTGCGCCTTTGTCTTTCCAATCGGGGATCAGCGCGTCCAGTCCCGATGGATCCAAAACCGCACCCGACAAGATATGCGCCCCGACCTCAGAGCCTTTTTCAAGCACAACGACATTTAGTGCGGAGTCCAATTGTTTGAGCCTGATCGCCGCAGCCAACCCCGCAGGTCCCGCCCCGACAATGACCACATCGTACTCCATGGACTCGCGTTCGATGTCATCCACGATAAATCCCCCGAAAATCAAACTTTGCTGACTATGCCCATGGCCGGTTTAGCCGTCAATTGCAACGCTGTGGCATCCGTACATTGAACACGATACGGACGGCCGGATTGGTTAATCTTTGACCGGCTGAAAATGCCCTGCAATCTACATGCTCAGCGATTCATCCTCGGGGGCGATTACACCCAATCGGCGGCCGAAATCCAGATATGAATGCTGACGACGGTTGCGCAACTCGCTGCGGATTTCATCGTTCTGATCGTAGTCAAAACTAACCCCAACGCCTTCGACAATCCGGTTCATCATGTTGAAGGCGGCGCAAACCTGCACGGCTTCATATAGCGCCTTTTCGGTCCACCCTGCATCAAAAACGGCGTCTGCGTCAGCCTGCGTTAACTGGCTGGGCAGCGCATTGAGTTTTTGAACGTAGCGCAGAACCGGCCGCATTTTGTCGTCCAGATCCGCGTTATCCAGATCGGTGAGCAACGCGTCAATCAGCCCCCGCGGTTGCCCGAATATTTCGGAATATACCTTGTGCGACCCGTAACAAAACCGACAGGCATTCAACCCCGAAACATAGGCGGCAATCGTCTCGCGCTCACCTATGGTAAATTCGCCCTCGGCACGCAGCACGCCCTCCATGAAGATCATCAAGGTGCCCGCATTATCGGGAAAACGTTGGAAAACGTCTGAAAGATGCGAATCCACTGGCATCGATGGAAAATATGACATGGGGACTCGGTTCCTTTTTAAGGTAGAGCAAAGATTAACGTGATTCGTGGCTTTCCACCAATAAAATTGAAGCGCGCCACTTCACGCCTGCGTTTGGCACGTATGGCTTGCTCTTGGCGTGATCAAATTCTATGGTCGTTGCGGGTAGTTTTTACGAAAAGTGTCGGGCACCACAAATGGAAAAAATTCCGGTAACGCCGCGTGGCTTTGAAGCCATGGATCAAGAATTGCGCTCGCTGAAGTCCACTGATCGCCCGGCCGTGATCAAGGCCATCGCCGAAGCACGCGAACACGGCGATTTATCGGAAAACGCCGAATACCACGCAGCGCGCGAAGAACAAAGCCACATCGAAGGGCGCATCAAGGAACTGGAAGGTTTGATTTCACTTGCCGACGTCATCGATGTGTCCAAATTGAACGGCACAATCAAATTTGGTGCCACCGTCGCATTGGTCGACGAAGACACCGACGCGGAAACCACCTATCAGATCGTCGGAGAACCCGAAGCCGATATCGAAAAAGGCTGGCTTAATATCAAATCGCCCATCGCGCGGGCGCTGATCGGCAAGGAAGAAGGGGACTCCGTCGAGGTGCGCACGCCCGGAGGGTCCAAAACCTACGAAGTGCTTAGTGTAAAATATATTTGATGCCACAGTTTCTCGTCATTCCCGGGCATTTGCCATGAGTTCAGACAAACAAAAAGCGCCGCTCGATCTGGGCATATACGGTCGCCAAATTCGGCCGAAAATCGATTCGACCGATTTTTTTGCGGCTGTGCTGTCGCTGGTTTGGGTGGCGACCGTGGCGGCGCTCTGGTTTTTTCTCGGCGGACCGGGAGATGAAGGCAAAACCTTTAATCCGGTCAACTTCGTTATAACACTGGTGTCGATTATCCTGCCGATCGGTTTGATCTGGGTCGCGTCGTCGGTAGCGAAAACCGCACGCGTCATGCGTCAGGAGGCTCTGCGGCTTCAAACCTCGATCGACGCCATGCGCAATGCGTATGTGACCCAGCAACACACCGCAGGACAGCATGTTAAACCGTCACTCGAGGATAAACTGGGTGAAATCGCCGAAGCGCAGAAAACAACTCAAAACGCCATCGCAACATTTGCGTCGCGCCGCGATCTGCCCTCAAAGGCACAGCCGTCTACCACCAAAGCGGCGCTCAGCAAAAAATTGACAGCACCGCGGTTTGATGAACCAACGCTTGAACTTGGCACCTACGCCGACGAGCTGAAAGAACCCATTTCAATTTCAGAGTTCATCCGCGCCATGAATTTTCCCGAAAACGAAGATGACGCCGAAGGATTTCGCACCCTGCGCCGTGCGCTTGATGACCGCGTTATCGCCCGCATGATCCGCGCGTCTCAGGACATTCTTACCCTCTTGTCCCAGGACGGAATCTACATGGACGATTTGCGGCCACAGCGCCCACGTGCCGAGGATTGGCGTCGTTTCGCCAAGGGCGAGCGTGGCAAAGGCGTCAACGCCATTGGTGGAATCCGTGACCGGTCGTGTCTTGCGCTGGCGTCGGGGCGCATGAAGTCCGATCCGGTGTTTCGCGACGCCACCCATCACTTTCTGCGCCAGTTTGACGGCGTTCTCGCTGATTTCGAGGCCAACGCCAGCAATCAGGAGCTGCTTGATATGGGCGAAACGCGCACGGCACGCGCCTTTATGCTGCTCGGACGTGCCACCGGCACGTTCAGTTAACTTAAAACAATTTGTCTACAGTCTTTCGCGTTTCACCTGAAAGGTCACTTTTTACCCAACGCGCTAAAATCTTTGATTTCAGGCAGCGTTGCGTAAGTCTGATTTAATGCGAAATGCTTCAAAATTGTTGATTCAGTCGGCTTCTTATTGGCCTAAATATCCGCGCCGCAGGCGACCCTGATCACAATCCAAATCCGGCGTATGGAAAATAGCGCACCCTATCGCCGGGCGAAACCGTACGGGCTTTGTCGCCCAGTTCCACCAGCCCATCCGCCCAACTTATGCCCGAAACGCGTCCCGACCCTTCTGAGGCAAAAACCTGCGCGCACCCGGACACGTCAAGGCGCGCGCGCAGATATTCACGTCGGCCCGGTTTTTTGACTTTTGAAAAGGCAGCGGGCACATCAAATCCGGCGGCTTCGATCCAATCGGCACCACCCAGACGAAATAGCGCGGGACGCACGAATATTAGCGCACAGATAAAAGCCGCGACGGGATTGCCCGGCAACCCAAACACCGGCAACCGGTTCCATTGTCCCAACGCCAAAGGACGTCCGGGTTTCAGGGCTATTCGCCAGCTGTGAAGTTGACCTTCGGTGCGCAGGATTGCCGACAGGTGGTCTTCGTCCCCTGCCGACGCACCGCCGGTTGTGATGAGCACGTCGACGACGTCATGCGCCGCGTTCAGTTTTACCCGCGTCGCATCGCGACTGTCATCTACGCGGCCCAGATCAACCGCCACACCGCCCCATTTTTTAATCATCGCCAACAGCATCGGGCGGTTGGCATCGTAAATCCTGGCGACCGACACGTCTTGCCCAACCGCCGCAATTTCGTCCCCCGTCGATAACACACCCACCCGCAATCGTTTGAACACGTTAATATCCTGGACACCCACCGATGCCATAAGGGCCAAATCCTGCGGTCCCAGTACACGGCCCGCAGGCAGGATCGTATCGCCTTTCGCGACGTCTTCGCCTTTCGGTCGCACATTTGCGCCCCGCTTTAATCCGGCGGCAAATTCGACCCGTCCGTTTTCAAGATCGACATCTTCTTCCAGCACAATCGTATCCACGCCGAGCGGTACTTGTGCGCCGGTCAGGATCCGCACAGCCTGCCCCGCAGGCAAAACGCCCTCAAATGGCGATCCCGCAGCCGCGCGCCCTGCTGACAACGCCATTGAAACCTGTCCGGTATGATCATCAAGCAATGCAAACCCGTACCCGTCGACCGCTGAATTCGAAAAAGGTGGATGCGCACGACGCGCCGCAACCGGTTCGGCCAAAATACGCCCCGCCGCCGTCGCGGCTGCACAAGTTTCCACATCGGTAACGCCGTGCAAACGGCGACGCAGATCATCAAGCGCCTCGTCCACTGGCGTCCAGTCGACCCCTGCGGGCAGCGCAAAACAATCGTTTTTCAACCCGCGCGCTGTCACGGCGATAACCCTAAGCGCAACAGCAGAAAATTTGCGATGGCGCGTGTGTCATCCAAGGGAAACTGTGGCACACCCAGCCCGGGATGCGTCACGTTACTGGCTACCGCGACCACAGATTGGTCGCGTGCCGAGATCAGCGACTGTCCTGTTTCGGTGCGGTGCGTTTCGATCTTGTCGTGCAGGTCGCTTTTGTAACCTTCGATCAATACCAGATCGACGCTGTCCATTCTTCTAAGAAGCTCTGACAAAAGCGGCTCCTTCGCCTGGTTCTCGCGCATCAGGGCCCAACGGTGACGCGACGCCAAAACCACTTCGCGGGCACCTGCCTCGCGGTGGCGGAAACTGTCCTTGCCCGCCACGTCCAAATCAAAATTGTGGTGGGCGTGTTTGATCGTCGATACCGAAGTCCCGCGCGCTGTTATGTCGGCGACCAGCCGCTCCATCAGCCCCGTCTTACCGCTGTTTTTCCAACCTACAATTCCGAATATTTTCATTGACCGGCCTCTGCCATCAAACCCCGTGCCCGCGCCATATCGTCGGGCGTGTTGACGTTAAAGAACGGGTCAAACGGATGCGCGGAAAATGCGGCGCGTGCACAACCGTGGCCGTCGGCCCAGACCACGACCTTTCGCACGCCGTTTGCAAGCGCTTCGCGCAGGTCTTCGCGCAGGCTCACCGGCCAAAGTCCGAACGTCGGGTGACGGCCCGTGTGCGCGGCCTTGCCATCGCCGGACGTCGCGGCAATCGCAATGGACTTGGTTTCGGTCAATGCCGCGATGCGCAACTGCGCCACCAGATCGCTGGGAAAAAACGGTGTGTCCGCCGCAGCGGTGACGACGCGATCAAACCCCTGTACCGCAGCATAGTCCAGCCCCGCCAGAATTCCCGCCAGCGGTCCGGCAAAATCCGGAACTGTATCGGCCACAACCGGTACATCAAACGCGGCGAAATCAACGGGATCGCTATTGGAAACGATCACTATACTCCCGACCTGCGGCGCAAGCCGCCCGATCACGTGTCCGATCAAGGGCATCTCACCAAGCATCATCAGGGTTTTGTCGCCTCCCTGCATTCGACTTGAACGTCCACCCGCCAGAATGACTCCCAACGGCCTAACCATCTGTATCATCCCCGTCCCAGATCAACCGTTCACCGCCCGAAAGACAGCTAAATCGCCGGCCGCGCAGGCGGCCGATCAGCGTCAGATCGACCTGACGGGCGATTTCCACACCCCATGCCGTAAAACCCGAACGCGATGCCAGTATCGGTATCCCCATATTGGCCGTCTTGATTACCATTTCCGAAGTCAGCCGCCCCGTGGTATACAGGATTTTGTCAGCACCGGAGACGTTCTCGGACATCATCCAGCCCGCCACTTTGTCAACAGCGTTGTGTCGTCCGACGTCCTCCATATAGACCAAAGGTTGATCGCCAACGCACAGAACCGTGCCGTGAATCGCACCGGCCTCGAGATACAGGCTGGGCATGGTGTTGATTTTATGCGCCAGTGCATACAGCCAGGACACGCGCAATTCTGCGTCCGGCAAAATCAGCCCTTCCAACCCGTCCATCATATCGCCGAATACCGTACCCACGGCGCAGCCACTGGTGCGGGTTTTCTTTTTTAACTTTTCTTCAAAGTCGGTCTTGCTGCGTGTGCGAACTACAACGGTGTCGATGTCGCTGTCATAGTCAACATTCACCAGATCGTCGCGATCATTCAGCATCCCCTGATTTGTCAGGAAACCCAACGCCAAATACTTTGGATAGTCGCCAATGGTCATGGCCGTGACTATTTCCTGACCGTTCAGAAAAATCGTCAGGGGCCGCTCTTCAACCACGCGCATCTCCTGCGCCAAACCACTGGCGTCTACGCCTTCGACCACCCGCGTCAGGCGCGTGTCTCCGGTGTCCGGCGCTATGATCATCTTTTGTTTCATCGCGGTCTTTGCGGCTGGCCAAGGATTAGAGGCGCGGATAGGTGTTTTTGAAACTGTAGCAGAGACTTTCAGATGTCCAGAACCCAAAGCGCCTATTGGCAAGGCTTTCGCGCCGGAGCGCCGTTTATTCTTGTGGTTATTCCGTTTGCATTGCTGTTCGGCGTGGTGGCCACAGAGGCAGGTCTTAAAGTCATCGAGACCATGGGCATGACGGTGCTGGTCATTGCCGGGACGGCACAATTCGCGGCGATCGCCCTGATGCGTGACGAGGCACCGACTTATATCGTGCTCGCCACTGCGATGGCGGTCAACCTGCGTATGGCGATGTATTCGGCCTCGATCACACCATATTTGGGTCAGGCGACATTGCTGCAACGCATTTTTGTCGGTTACCTTTTGGTTGATCAGTCCTATGCCATGAGCATCACGAAGTTCGAGACCAATCCTGATCTGACCATGCGCCAGAAACTGGGGTTCTTTTTCGGTACGATGACGCTGATCGCGCCGCTATGGTATGTTTTTACGCTTGTGGGTGCGCTCGTCGGACAGGCCATTCCGCCGCAATTCGCGCTTGATTTTGCCGTTCCGATCACTTTTATCGCCATCACCGCGCCAATGATGCGCACGCCCGCACATCTGGCGGCAGCGTTTGTATCGGTCACTGTATCGCTGTTGCTGGCATTTTTGCCCTATAACCTGTGGCTGATGATTGCGGCCGTTCTGGCAATGATGACGGGCGCACAGGTGGAGCTCTGGATGGAAAGGCGGGCGCTATGAATTACAGCAGTCTTGAGATATGGACGATCATTGGCCTGATGGCGTTAGGTTCGTTTTTGATCCGGTTTTCCTTTCTGGGCCTTGTTGGGAACCGCGAGATGCCCAAATGGTTCTTAAGACACCTGCGCTATACGCCTCTGGCCGTCATGCCGGGTCTGATCGCACCTCTGGTTTTGTGGCCGGCGGGTACCGAAGGCCAGACCGACCCCGCACGCCTGATCGCTGCTGCAGTTGCCGTTACTATCGGCATCACCAGTAAAAACCTGATCGCCGCCGTCACCGGCGGCATGGTGGCCCTTTACGGCGCGCAATACTTTCTCGGTTAAACCCCGACGCTTCTTATTGGTAAAAATATCCCCGCCGGAGGCATTCGCGCCCTTCAGATAGGCAAGGCGGTCGTATTGCACACGGTGCGCAGCGAAAACGACGAATGCATTTGCGCCACTCCGGGAAGCCGCGCCAGATACTGCCGGTGAATCCGCGCAAAATCGTCGGTATCGATCGCTGCAACTTTCAACAGATAATCCGCTGTACCCGCCATCAAATGGCACTCCAACACATCGGGCACGCGTGCCACGCGCTGTTCGAACGCATCAAGCAATTCCTCTGCCTGTCCGGACAATGTAATTTCCACAAACACGGTCGAGCGCCGGTCAACTTTGCGCGGATCAAGCAGCGCCACATAGCCCGAAATCACGCCACTTTTTTCCAGCGCCTGAACCCTGCGATGACACGCCGAAGGTGACAGATTTATCGTATCGGCCAGATCGGCGTTGGACATGCGTCCGCGTCTTTGCAGCGCGACCAGAATACGGCGGTCCGTTTCATCAATCTTCATATCTTGAAATAATCTCCCGATAAATTGTGAAAATTCAGGTGATTATACGCAAAAATTGTACTTTAACCAATGATAATTGCAAGACATTTGCACGAAAACGAGCCAATAATTGCGGCGAATCCACCTTCTTTGTCAAAGGTTTTACTATGCTCATCGGCTGCCCCAAAGAAATCAAGAATCAGGAATTTCGCGTTGGCATGACGCCATTTGCCGCCCACGAAGCCATCGCCCACAATCACCGCGTGATCGTCGAAACAAATGCCGGTGCGGGCGCCGGGTTTCCAGATGAAGATTACCAAATCGCTGGCGCGGAAATCGTTGATTCCGCCAGCGAAATATTCGACCGCGCCGACATGATCGTCAAAGTCAAAGAGCCACAGGCCAACGAGCGCAAGCTCCTGCGCGACGGACAAATTCTGTTTACCTATCTTCACCTGGCTCCCGATCCCGCCCAAACCAGAGATCTGCTGGATAGCGGCGTCACCGCCATCGCCTATGAGACAGTCACCGACAGCGGTGGTGGATTGCCGCTTTTGGCTCCGATGTCCGAAGTTGCCGGAAAACTGGCCCCGCAGGTCGGCAGTTGGACTTTGCAAAAGGCCAACGGCGGGCGGGGCACATTGATGGGCGGCGTCCCGGGGGTGGCCCCCGCCCAGGTTATCGTCATCGGTGGCGGCGTCGTGGGCACCCACGCCGCGCGGGTCGCTGCGGGGATGGGCGCTGACGTCACCGTTCTCGATATGTCGATGGCCCGGATGCGTTATCTTGACGACATGTTTGGCGGGCGTTTCAAAACCGCTTTTGCCGCGCGCGCGACCACGGCCGAATTGATCACCCAAGCCGACCTGGTCATTGGCGCGGTGCTGGTGCCCGGTGCCGCCGCACCGCGTCTGATCTCTCGCGAACAGCTGTCTACGATGCAATCTGGCGCGGTGCTTGTCGATGTTGCAATCGACCAGGGCGGCTGTTTTGAAACGTCAAAGGCCACAACCCACGACGACCCGATTTACGAGGTCGACGGCATTATGCATTACTGCGTCGCCAATATGCCCGGGGCTGTGGCGCGCACGTCAACCATAGCGCTTGGCAACGCCACCATGCCGTTCATGCTGCAGCTTGCCGACAAAGGCTGGCAAAAGGCCTGCAGCGATAACGCGCATCTTCTGGCCGGGCTGAACACCCATGCCGGGCACCTGACCTATTACGCGGTCGGCAAGGCGCTGGGTATTGACGTGATGTCACCAGCCATGGCCCTGAAAATCTAGGCTGTCCGAACGCTTCTCTCAATTGCGCAATATCTTTGATTTTGGTGGCACGTTTCGGGATATTTTGACCGCTTGCGTTTGATTATAGCTGTCTCGGCATAAAAAACGGTGCGCGCCCCTTTTTAATTTTCGTATCAGAGTTAAGTTGAGCAAAGACAGTTATCAGATGGGAATTTATTAATGACTTCACTTACCGAATTTGAAATCACCAAACGCTGGCCGCCGGTCAATGCGGACAACATCCAACTTTATTCGCTGCCCACGCCCAACGGCCAGAAAGTGTCGATCGCGCTCGAGGAAATGGAATTACCCTACGACCCGCATCTGGTCAACTTTGCCAATAATGATCAGGAAACGCCCGAGTTTCTGTCGCTCAATCCCAACAACAAAATCCCGGCGATCATCGACCCGAACGGCCCCGGCGGTCAGCCGATAGGACTGTTTGAAAGTGGCGCAATCCTGATTTATCTGGCGGAAAAATCGGGGAAGCTTCTGTCTGCCGACCCTGCCAAACGATACGAAACCATTCAGTGGCTGATGTTTCAAATGGGCGGTATCGGCCCGATGTTCGGCCAGCTTGGCTATTTCGTCAAATTTGCCGGTTCAGAAATCGAAGACCCGCGTCCGCGTCAGCGTTACATCGACGAATGCGCGCGTTTGCTTGAAGTTCTTGATCAACGTCTTGAGGGCCGCGAATTTATCATGGACGACTATTCGATTGCCGATATTGCCACTTTTCCGTGGCTTGGCGCTCTGGTGAATTTCTACAAGGCTGGCGATCTGGTGGGCTGGGATGATTTTGATAATGTTCCGGCCTATCTGGAGCGCTGCACGGCCCGCCCGGCTGCGCAACGCGGCAGGGCAATCCCAGCGCGCGACTAGATTTCATTTTTGTACAAATACTCGTGCCGCAGGCATCCGTGCGCAGCGCACATCTCATGCCCCGTAAGGGGCTCCGTTTACTTCCTGATCCTAAGGCAGCGCGCCGCTCAAAACATAGCGCAACATCTGCACCACCTGTTCGGGCCGCTCGCATACCGCAAGCGCCGCGGCGTCAACCTCTTTCAGCGGGTGCTGATGTTCCGGCCCGTGCATGACAATTAGTGATTTCCCCAAAGCCGCTGCGTAACCCGCGTCAAAGGCGGCATTCCACTGTTTGTATTTCTCGCCAAACCGCACCACCACGATATCGGCGTTTTCGATGCCATTTCGTGTGCGGATAGCGTTCAACTGCGCGCCCTTGCGGTCGTGCCAGAATTTGCTGTCCTCAGCCCCGAGTATCACCACACCACAATCATCCGACGAGTCGTGATCGGTGACCGGTGACGAAAACGTCACGTCCAGTCCGGCCGCACCCGACTCGATTTCGTCACGCCAATCGGTGTGAATCTCCCCAGACAAATAGACTTTCATTGCGTTTCTCCTTTGATCAGTGTCTCGCCGACGTGTTTTGCAATGGCCAGACATGATGTCAGACCCGGCGATTCCATGCCAAACAGATTGATCAGGCCGTTCATGCCGTGTGTTTGTGGCCCTTCAATCTGAAAATCCGTCTTGCTCCCGTCCGGACCCCAGATACGCGGGCGTATTCCAGCGCTTTCGGGCACCAAACAGCCATCCGGTAGCGCGGGCCAGTAGTCGCGTACTGCGGTTTCAAACTTCGCCGTTTTAGCTGCATCGACACTGTAATCCATTGGACCCACGTCCATCCAGTCCATATCCGGACCAAATTTAACACCGCCACCCAGATCCAGTACCACGTGCAGCCCCAATGATCCTGCGTCGGGCATGGGATAAATAAGCTGCCGAAAGGGGTTCGCCGCGCCCTGCAGCGCAAAATAACTGCCCTTGGCCATGTATCGTGGCGGAATAAAAGCGTGATCAAAACCTGTGATTCCCTGCGCCACGCCCCATGCTCCGTGACCGGCAGCATTGATGAGCACGCGGCAAGACAGGTCCATAGGTGAGTCGCCACCAACAGAAACGCGCCACAGGCCGCCATCCGGTCGGGCGCTGATAAACGGTGCGTTCAAAGCCAGCTCCGCACCGGCATCTTCGGCCTCGCCCAGCAGCGACAACATCAACGCGGGTGCATCGATTATGCCCGTGGACGGTGAGCTTACAGCCCCGACGCAGGCAACCGCAGGTTCTCGCGCTGCCACTTCATCCACCGACAGAGTCACCAGATCGTTGACACCGTTTTTCAGCCCGTGCAGGCGTAACCGTTCCAGTTCGGCCAGTTGATCTTCACGTGTTGCCACAATCAGCTTGCCGCAGCGCGCGTGGTCCACATGCCGTGTGGCGCAGTAATCGTACAGCATATCCTTGCCTGCCACACAAAGTCGGTGCTGCAAACTGTCATGCCGATAGTAAATACCGGCGTGTATCACGCCGGAATTATGCGACGACGTGTGCTGACCGATCGCGTTTTCAGAGTCCAGAACGACAACTTCCCGCCCGTCGCGCGCCAGCCGTCGCGCAATTGCCAGCCCGATGACCCCGGCGCCGACAACGATGCATTCGACTTCGTCCATGGCCGCGCCCCTGTCTAGCTGCGCAGAACGCCGCCGGTGGCTTTATTGACTTTTTCGACTATTTTCGCAGACACGCCGTCGATGTCTTTCTCGGTCAAAGTCGCCCCCACCGGCTGCAGGCGCACGGAAATCGCCAGCGATTTTTTTCCGTCGCCCATTTGGGCAACTGCCTTGGCACCAATAAACTGATCAAACACAAACGCATCAGAGATCAGCTTTTTGTCCGCGCCGCGTGCCGCGTTGAGCAAAGTCAACGCCGCCACGTCGTCATCGACGACAAACGCGAAATCGCGTTCCACCACTTGCAGGTCATGCACTTGCAAGGCTGGTCGCGTCGCCGCCTTCACCTTGGGAAACGGCACGTTTTGCAACCAGCAACCAAAGGCAACCGCCGGTCCCTTGACGTCCATAGATTTCAGAATCGTCGGGTGCACTTCGCCAAAAACCGCCAAGCCGTTCTTGGGGCCCAGACACATCCGGCCCGAACGTCCGGGGTGCCACCAATCCGGCGCATCGCGTTGAATCATCAGTTTTTTGGGGGCACTAATCGCGGCCAAAACCGCTTCGGCATCCGCCTTGACGTCGTATATATCCACAGCCCTGCGCGCACCCATAGGATCGCGCGGCCCCGTGTGTCCCACCAGCAATCCTGTGGCCATGATCACCTGTTCTTCAGGCTCGCCGCCGTGAAAAACCGGCCCGACCTCAAAAAGCGCCAGATCCGTTGCGCCTCGCGCCTGATTGCGCGCGGCGGCCTGCAACAATCCCGGCAAAAGATCGGGGCGCATGTGGCTCATTTCAGTTGATATCGGGTTGGACAATCTGGTTGCGTCTGTCCCACCACCAAACAGTTCCGCGGACGCCTGGTCGATGAATGAATAGGTCACGCACTCGTGGTAACCTATCGCCGCAATCGAACGCCGCGCGGCGATTTCACGCCTTTGCATCGGCGTCAAAATGGGCCGCGCCACGCCCGGTGCCGGTCGCGACAACGGCCGTCCCACCAGATTGGCCAAGGATGCCACCCGGGCGATTTCTTCGACCAGATCGGCGCTGCCCAACACATCCGGACGCCAGCTTGGCGGGGTGACGTCGCGCCCGTCAACGGTGAATCCAAGGTTTTCAAGCGTGCTTACCTGTTCGTCCGCAGCAATCTCCATGCCCACCAGCGACACCACACGGTCTGTGTCCAGCTTATAGCTGCGGGTCACCGCAGGCACCGCGCCCGCCAATACCACATCCGAAGGCGACCCACCGCACAATTCCAGTATCATCGCCGTTGCCAGCTCCAGCCCTTCGGGTGTGAACGCCGGATCGACACCGCGCTCAAACCGGTAGCGCGCATCGGAATTGATCTTCAGCTTGCGTCCGGTGGTGGCAATGGTCACGGGATCCCAGTACGCGCTTTCAACAAAAACGTCGGTGGTGTCGTCACTGCAACCCGTTGCCAGCCCACCCATGATCCCGGCCAGACTTTCAATCCCATTATCGTCGCTGATCGCCATCATGTCCGGCGCGAACGTGTATTCTTTGTCGTCCAGCGCCATCAGGCTCTCGCCGCTTTTGGCAAAATGCACACGCAGGTCGCCCTTGACCTTGGCCGCATCAAACACGTGCAAAGGCCGGTTTCGATCCAGCGTAAAGAAATTGGTGATATCGACGAGCGCCGAAATCGGTCGCAACCCCACTGCGCGCAAGCGGTCCTGCAGCCATTTTGGTGACGGTCCGTTTTTCACGCCTTTGATCAGACGCCCACAAAACAACGGGCATCCTTTTGCCAGAACATCGTCGGCAATCGTCACCCCGATTGTGCTTTTGAATTCGCCTTTGACGGCGACGGTCGCAGGGGTCTTCAACACTCCCAGCCCCCGCGCTGCCAGATCGCGCGCGATCCCCTGCACGCCCAACGCATCGGGCCGGTTTGGCGTCACCTTGATGTCGATCACCGGATCGTTCAGCGACGCGTAATCAATATACCGCGCGCCAAGCGGTGCATCGTCGTGCAGTTCAATCACCCCGTCATGGTCATCCGAAATCATCAACTCGCGTTCCGAACACAGCATACCGTTGCTGGCCTCACCGCGAATAACGCCGGGTTTCAGGTCAACGCCGGTGCCCGGAATATGCGTGCCGACCGGGGCAAATACCCCAACCATTCCTGTGCGGGCATTGGGGGCGCCGCACACTACCTGCACGTCTTCGGACTGCGCGTCAGGCCCATTGGGCCAGCTTTCCACACGGCAAAGCCGCAGGCGGTCGGCGTTGGGATGCTGCACCGCCTCAATGACGCGGCAAATACGAAACGCGCCCAATGCATCGGCAGGGTTTTCAACGCCCTCGACTTCCAGCCCCAAATCGGTGAGCGCATAAAGCAAATCATCCAGCGGCGCGGTGGTATCAAGGTGGTCCTTGAGCCAGGAAAGGGTGAATTTCACGCGGAAATCCCCCCAACCAACCCCGGTTGATCAAGCGCGCCGAACCCATAGTGCCGCAGCCAACGCAGATCGCTGTCAAAGAACGCCCGCAAATCGGGGATGCCGTATTTCAGCATGGCGATCCGGTCGATTCCCATGCCAAAGGCAAAGCCCTGCCATTTATCGGGATCAACGCCGGCGGCCTGCAACACTTTGGGGTGCACCATGCCGGAACCCAGAATTTCCATCCAGTCGTCGCCTTCGCCGACCTTCAGCTGCCCTCCCTTCCACGAGCAGCGCAGATCGACCTCGGCCGAGGGTTCGGTGAACGGGAAATGCGAGGCGCGAAAGCGTAACTCGACGCTGTCGACCTCAAAAAACGCGCGGCAAAATTCTTCCAGTACCCATTTCAGGTTGGCCATAGATATATCGCGGTCAATCGCCAGCCCTTCGACCTGATGGAACATCGGCGTGTGGGTGATGTCGTAATCGCAGCGGTACACTCGACCGGGTGCAATAATGCGGCAGGGCGCACCATGTGCGGCCATATGCCTGATCTGCACTGGGCTGGTGTGGGTGCGCAGCACATGCGGCGGGCGCTCATCACCTTCGTCGCGGTGCATGAAAAATGTGTCGTGTTCCTGCCGCGCCGGATGCTCGGCCGGGATGTTCAGCGCGTCAAAATTATACCAGTCGCTTTCGATCTGGGGACCCTCGGCAACTGAAAATCCCAGATCGGCGAATATCGCGGACACCTCTTCGGATACCTGGCTGACCGGATGAATGCTGCCGACACGGCGGGCACGCCCGTCAAGCGTCACGTCCAGCCATTCGGTGCGCAACCGCGCCTCCAAAGCCGCATCACCCAGCGAAGACTTGCGCGCAATCAACGCCGAATTAATCTCGTCTTTCAGCGCGTTCAGCGCCGGTCCGGCAACTTTGCGCTGTTCCGGTGTCATCTTGCCAAGCTCGCGCATTTTTAGCGCCACTTCACCTTTTTTGCCCACAGCCGCGACGCGCAAATCTTCAAGCGCGGCCTCGTTGCTCGCCGCCATGATCGCGTCCAGATACTTTTTCTTCAGCGCGTCAAGCTCGCTCATGGTTATTTCTTCCTGCAAAATCCTCGCGCGAGTGCTACCATACAACGGAAGATTTGCAAGACCGCGCGACCCGCTTCATCTTTGTTCAAATACTCAAATAACTGCCGCTTTGCGGCTCGTCCAATGCCCCGAATAGGCTCCGCGAGATTCGTTGGTGCGTCGCCCTACACCTGTATAGGTGCAGGCATTTCAGTGCTACGGAACATGGTGCGCGATGCGCGTTCCATCCTCGCGCTGCGCTGGCATCAAAACCGGCAGTCCCGTATCAATTTATCGCCAAGCACGGTAATTTGACGTTTTCCGCGACCTGTCCAACAAAAAAGGCCCCGCAATCTGGCGAGGCCCCTCAATTTTCAAATAGCTTCGGCTCTTTATGCAAGAGCCGCCTTTGCCTGATCGACAATCGCGCCAAACGCGGTCGGCTCGCTCACCGCCAGATCGGCCAGAACTTTGCGGTCGACCTCAATTCCGGCGACGGACAGACCGTTGATGAAACGCGAATATGTCAGATTTTCATCGTGGGCGCGTACCGCAGCGTTGATCCGCTGGATCCACAGGGCGCGAAAGTTGCGTTTGCGTACTTTGCGGTCGCGGGTGGCGTATTGGTTGGCTTTATCAACCGACTGCGTAGCCGTGCGAAACAGACGCGAACGGGCACCGTAGTAACCTTTGGCGGCCTTGATTACCTTGCGATGGCGTGCGTGCGAAGACGCACCTCCTTTGACTCTGGACATATCTTTGGCCTCCTTAGCGCGCGTAGGGCATGTATTTTTTCACGATGGTTTCGTCGGCTTTGCACAACAGCGTAGTGCCGCGTGCGTCGCGCAAAAACTTGTTCGTGCGTTTGATCATGCCGTGGCGTTTACCGGCCTGGGCGGCTTTGACACGGCCCGAAGCCGTGACCTTAAAGCGCTTTTTAGCGCTCGACTTGGTCTTCATTTTGGGCATTTCGCTCTCCTACTGTCAGGAATGGTGAATAAGCGCAACTCGGCAGCCCTTGTGGCCGGACGCGCGGTGAGAAGTCGGCTGTATAGGCAGGTGAACAAAGCTTGGCAAGCGCAATTCAGTTCAGAATCGCCGCGATAATCTGCACAAACGATTCCGGCACATCGCTGAATTGCAACCCGTCTTCGGCGATCATGGCGGCCGCCAGAATAAGCGCCCCGGCCACCACCACCGTAATGGCGGCAACGCGGGGTCGTCGCCCCTCGATCCGCGCCGTGAGGATCGTCACGATCGACAGGACAGCAAGTATGCAGCCGGTAACAAGCAAGATTTCAAATGTCATGCAGCGCCCCTGTGCGCATAGTCGTCGTCTTCGTCTATATTGCGTATTTCAATCGGCGATACACGCAAAATATTGGTCGTTCCCGGCACGTTAAACGGCACGCCGGCAGTGACAACAATCAGATCGCTGTCCTTGCCGAATAAATATGCCTTGGCCGCCCGCGCGGCGCTGATCACCGCCGATTTGAATCGGGACACTTCCGAAGTCGTCACACAATGCATTCCCCATGAAAGTACCAGTCTGCGTGCGGTACCCTTCAAAGGCGTCAACGCGATAATCGGGACACGGGGCCGTTCACGTGCCACCATAAGCGCCGTAGTCCCCGAATGCGTGAAACAGCAGATTGCCTTGACTTCGGTGGTCTCGGCGACTTCGCGCGCGGCAACGGTAATGGCGTCGGCCACGGTTTTTCTTTCGGCAGAGCGGGACGCCTCGATCACGTCGCGATAAGTTGGGTCGCTTTCGACCTCGACCGCCACATCAGACATCGTGCGCACTGCTTCGACAGGAAAATCCCCTGCAGCGGATTCGGCTGACAGCATCACGGCATCGGTGCCTTCGTAAATTGCGGTGGCGACGTCGGATACCTCGGCACGGGTCGGCACGGGCGATGAAATCATGCTTTCCATCATTTGTGTGGCCACGATCACTGGCTTGCCCGCGTAGCGGCAGCCGCGCACAAGCCGTTTTTGGATCGGTGGCACGTTTTGCACCGGCAGTTCGACCCCCAGATCACCGCGCGCCACCATAATGCCGTCCGACACCATCAGGATCGCACCAAAAGCTTTTACAGCTGCCGGTTTCTCGATTTTCGACAGGATCGCCGCGCGCCCGTCCACCAGCGCGCGCGCTTCCAGAACATCCTCGGCTCTTTGCACAAAAGAAAGAGCAATCCAGTCAACGCCCAGCTTGCAGGCAAATTCCAGATCGCTGCGGTCTTTGTCCGACAATGCAGTCAGCGGCAAAACCACGTCGGGAATGTTCACGCCTTTACGGTTGGAAACTTCGCCACCAACGATCACTTTGCATTGGGCAAAATCCTCGCCACATTCTGTGACTTCCAGACGAATCTTACCGTCATCGATCAACAGGGCTTCACCGACTCCAAGCGCCTTGAATATTTCAGGATGTGGCAGGCAGACGCGCGCGTGGTCCCCGGCAGCCGTATCCAGATCGAGACGAAAGCTTTCACCGTTTTCCAACGTTTCCGCGCCTCTGGCGAACACGCCGCAACGCAATTTTGGCCCCTGCAAATCCGCCAGA
>CAZPQL010000050.1:0-21992 GCA_964588725.1 uncultured Rhodobacterales bacterium | reverse complement strand
CGCTCGGTCTCGTCCACACAATAGACCCGCGTCGCCCCTTGCGTCAGCCGAAACAGCGGCGGGCAGGCCATGTATAAATGGCCGGCATCGATCAGCGGGCGCATCTGGGTGAAGAAAAACGTCATAAGTAACGCGGCGATATGGGCGCCGTCCACGTCCGCGTCGGTCATGATGATCACTTTGTCATAACGCAGGTCTTCCACGTTAAATTTGCTGCCCATGCCCACGCCAAGCGCCTGACACAGATCGCTGATTTCGTTGTTGGTGGAAATCTTGCCACCCGCCGCCCCCAGCACGTTGAGGATTTTACCGCGCAGCGGCAGCAGCGCCTGAGTCTTGCGGTCGCGGGCCATTTTGGCCGACCCCCCGGCGCTGTCGCCTTCGACGATGAACAGCTCCGTCCCTTCGCGGGCGTTGTCGGAACAATCGGTCAGCTTGCCCGGCAGGCGCAGCTTTTTGGTGGCGGATTTGCGCGCGGTTTCTTTTTCGGCCCGCCGCCGCAGCCGTTCCTCGGCCCGCAGCACCAGATAATCAAGGATGGCACCTGCCGATTTGGTGTCCGACGCCAGCCAGTTATCGAAATGGTCGCGCACCGAATTTTCCACCAATCGCGCCGCTTCGACCGTGGCAAGGCGGTCCTTGGTCTGGCCGACAAATTCGGGTTCGGAAATAAAGCAACTGACCATGGCGCAACCGCCGGACATCATGTCGTCGCGGGTGATGCTGGCGGCTTTGCGGTTATTCACCAGCTCGCCATAGGCACGGATGCCTTTTAGCACCGCCGCCCAGAACCCGCCTTCGTGGGTGCCACCCTCGGGTGTGGGAATGGTGTTGCAATAGCTTTGCATGAAGGCGTCGCGCGACGGCGTCCAGTTGATCGCCCATTCAACCGACCCCGTTTGCCCCGCGCCAAATTTCTCGGCAAATTCCACGCGCCCGGCAAACGGGCGCTCGGAATAGGTGGCCGAACCCAGCAGTTGCTCGCCCAGATAATCGGCCAGACCGCCGGGGAAATGAAACCGCGCGTTGAGGGGTGTTTCGTCGCCGGACATCAGACATTCCGGCGCGCATTTCCAGCGGATTTCAACGCCGGAAAACAAATAGGCCTTGGAGCGCGCCATTTTGTGCAGCCGCGCCGCCTTTAGGCGCAGGCTGTCGCCAAAAATTTGCGCATCCGCCCGGAATGTCACCCTGGTGCCGCGCCGGTTCGGGGCGGCCCCCAGTTTTAGCAAACCACCCTGCGGCAGACCGCGAGAAAATTCCTGTGCGAAAAGCTGACGGTCGCGCGCCACTTCGACGCGCAGAAAATCCGACAGTGCATTCACCACGGAGACGCCCACACCGTGCAGACCGCCGCTGGTCTGGTAGGCCTTGCCGCTGAATTTGCCGCCCGCATGCAGCGTGCACAGGATGACCTCCAGCGCCGATTTATCGGGGAATTTCGGATGCGGGTCTACAGGGATGCCGCGGCCATTGTCTGACACCGTCACCGAAAAATCCGCGTTTAGCTCGACCTCTATGCGGTTGGCGTGACCGGCCACTGCCTCGTCCATGGAATTGTCCAGCACTTCGGCGACCAGATGGTGCAGCGCCCGTTCGTCGGTGCCGCCGATATACATACCCGGCCGTTTGCGCACCGGCTCCAGCCCCTCTAGCACCTCGATGTCATCGGCGGTGTAGGAACTGACGGCGCTGGCGGCAGTCGGATTCAAAAGGTCATTGGGGCTCATGCTCGGCCGATTCTTGGTTTTTGGTTTGGGTGGCATTAGAGCATTTTGCGGTGACAAGGGGCAAGCGGGATCGCAAATGTCGCGCCTCAGTCCTACGGCAGTTCCACCCTGTCGAACAATCCCCGGACAGTGCGGATGAATTCGAGATTGAGTCCACTACGTTAGAGTTGGGCCACGCGCAGCGCTTTTGGCGGGTTTTGCACAGCATTTGATCAAAAAGCCGCGATCGTGCCGCATTGGTGACAAATCCGGGCCGGACCGCGGGTGCATGGTCTGGTCGGACAAAACGGTGAGCGAACGGATATGCAGACGTCCAGACTGCTTGCGTGCAAAGGAAATGCAATGAGTTATATTCACGATTACATCGGCGACGAACGGGGCGCCGTGACCGTCGACTGGGTTGTGTTGACGGCGTTTGCCGTCAGTATCACCGTTGCCACCATGGCGGTCGTGACTTTTGGTGCCGGGTCCATGGTTGACGACGTGGTGGGCGCGATCGACGGCGGCCTTATTCAAACCGGATTTAGCGGCGACTGACAGCGCGGGCGACTTGACAGCCCCGGCTGTGCGGGCAACGCTTGGCGGCAGCATCTGTGGAGCCAGCCATGAACGCGGATTTTCCGACGCTTGACCTTGCGGCTTTTGAGGCCGCGCCACCCGGGTTACGCGCGGATCTGTCGAAAACGCTGGATGCGCACTGTCGCAAAACCGGATTTCTGGCCCTGACCAATCACGGTGTAAGTGCCGACACCATTGCGCGGATACAAGAGCAGACCGGCATTTTTTTCGCGCAGAATATCGACGAAAAGCAAAAATCGGCCGCGCCGTACGCCGGGTATCCATATGGGTATCTGCGCAGTGGCAGCGAAGCATTGGCGGCCTCCAAAGGTGTGCACACGCCGCCCGATCTGAAAGAAAGCTTCAATGGCGGGCCGTTGACGGTCCCGCCAGACGAAAACAATCCGGACGCGCTGGCGTTCTGTTATGCGCCGACGATCTGGCCCGCGCATCTGCCGGGATTTCGTGGCGCTTGGCAGGCGTACTACTCAGCCATGGAAGACCTTGCCGCGCGGATCATGCGCGCATTTGCAGCGGCGCTGGAGCTGCCGGCGGATCATTTTGACGCTGCGCTGGACAACCCGGTCTCGGCGCTGCGGGCGTTGCATTATCCTGCGCAAATTTTTTCGCCACAGCCCGGGCAGTTACGCGCCGGGGCGCACAGCGATTACGGTTCGCTGACGATCCTTTTGCCGCAAGCCGGGTCAGTAGGTCTGGAAATCAAGATGGCTGATGGTAATTGGCAGGAAATTCCACCAATAAGCGGCGCGTTCATCATCAATATCGGTGATTTGATGGCGCGCTGGACCAATGATCGCTGGGTGTCCACGCTGCACCGCGTGGTGAATGATGGTGTGGGCGGTGCGCGCAATTCACTGGCGTTTTTTCACCAGCCCAGTTGGCACGCCGAGATATCGGTTTTACCGGGGATGCTGGGGCAGGGTGAGGAACCGCTTTACCCGCCTGTGCGCTCGGGGCCATATCTGATGGAAAAATTCCGCGCGACCGCGCGGTAACGGACTGCCCCGCTGTCGTTTCAAACGGCGGGGCTTTGTTTTTGAGGCCCCGGATCGGTGTCCGGGGTGATCGCGCGCCGCGCGCAATCAGTTCTTGTCCTTGTCCACCATGCGACCTGCCGAAATCCACGGCATCATGCCGCGCAGGGTCTCGCCGACTTTTTCGATCTGGTGTTCGTCGTTGATCCGCCGTGTGGCTTTGAAATGGGGCTGGCCAACGGCGTTTTCCTGCATGAAATCGCGCACGAATTTGCCGTTCTGGATGTCCGCCAGTATCGCCTTCATCCGCGCCTTGGTTTCAGCGTAAGGCAGAACCCGCGGGCCGGAAACATATTCACCGTACTCCGCAGTGTTTGAGATCGAATAGTTCATGTTGGCGATACCGCCCTCATAGATCAGATCAACGATCAGCTTGACCTCGTGCAGGCACTCAAAATAGGCCATTTCGGGCTCGTAGCCCGCTTCGACCAGCGTTTCAAAGCCCATGCGGATCAGTTCGACCAGGCCGCCACACAGCACGGCCTGTTCGCCGAACAGGTCGGTTTCGCATTCCTGCCTGAAGTTGGTTTCGATGATGCCCGAGCGCCCGCCGCCAATGGCCGAGCAATAAGACAGGCCGATTTCCATGGCCTTGCCCGAGGCGTCGTTTTCGACCGCCACAAGGCAGGGCACGCCGCCGCCCTTGACGAATTCACCGCGAACGGTGTGGCCGGGGCCTTTGGGGGCCATCATGATGATGTCGACGCCTTTTTTGGGCGTGATCAGATCGAAATGGATGTTGAGCCCGTGCGCAAATGCCATGGCGGCACCGTCGCGCAGATTGTCGTGCACATATTTCTTGTAAGTGTCGGCCTGCAATTCATCGGGCATGGTGAACATGATCAGGTCGCACCACTTGGCGGCCTCGGCGATGCCCATGACCTTGAGGCCCTCACCTTCGGCTTTGGCAGCGGATGCCGAGCCTTCACGAAGCGCCACCACCACGTTCTTGGCGCCGGAATCCCGCAGGTTTAACGCGTGAGCGTGGCCCTGACTGCCGTAACCAAGGATGGCTACGTTCATGTCCTTGATCAGGTTAATGTCGCAATCGCGGTCGTAATATACGCGCATGTTGTGTCCTTTGATGCAGGTTGAATTGGCTGGACCCTAATACAGTTATCGCGTAAAGTGACGTCTGAAATCGAGTATTTGCTACAAAAATGAAGATAATCATGTTTATATTGGAAAAAATACGATCTTTTCATGTTTAAGCCGGATGAATCGGATCGTCGATTGTTGCGACATATGCAGGGCGGCGACGCACTGGATTTGACGACGATTGCGGCGCGCTCCGCCTTGACACCAGCAGCGGCAAATCGGCGGATCGGCAAACTAAAACGGCACGGTGTCATAAAGGGATTTAGCGTCGAAATTGATTGGCGCGCACTTGGCTACGCGGTCGAAGTATCGCTGCGTGTCACACTTGATAAAACCCGGCCGGACGCGTTTGATACGTTTCTGACAGCGGCCCGCGCCATTCCCGAGATCCACGAAATCCAGACTTTTTTGGGCCGCGTCGATGTGCGGCTGAACGTGCTTGCCCATGACATGGCGCATTATCAGGAAATATACCGTAACCGCATACTGAAGCTGCCACATATCAACGACATCGAAGCACTGATGTTGGTCGCCGACGTGAAGCGCTCTGAAAGCCTGCCCCTGTGATCGATCTGGATGATACCGACCGGCGCATTCTGCGCGCGCTAAGCGTTGACGGACGGCTGAGCGCCGGTGCGTTGGGGCGGCGTTTGAACCTGTCACAACCGGCGACGTGGCGGCGGATCAGACGCCTGCGCGATAGCGGTGTGATCAAGGGTACGCGTTTGCGGCTTGACAACGCGACGCTCGGCTTTGAGGTCACTGTCTTTCTGGGCATCAAACTGGCCACACGGGGCCGCGTGTCGCTGGATGATTTTGAACGCGCGATCTGCGCCATTCCGGAGGTGCAGCTGGTTCAGCATGTATTGGGGCTGTACGATTACCGCGTGCGCGTGGTGGCGCGTGATTTGCCGGATTTTGAACGCGTTCTGCGTCGCCGCATCATGACGCTGCCCGGCGTGGGTAACGTCGAATCGAACGTGCTGCTAAGCGAAGAAAGACGGGCAGGGCCTGTGGGATAAGAGAAAATCTTTTGGTGCAGTCTAGCCGAAATTCGTAGTATCGTCTGGCTATGCCGAACTATATTGATTGTCTTTAGTTTGGATGCAAAGTGTAAAGGGAGCCTGCCAAGTCAAACCAGTTGAATTGCAAACCGGCAACTTGGTGCAGGCCAAATTCCTTGACAAATACACTCAATAAACCTAAGTTGCTTGCAGGCGTCCGGCTGCGTTGCTTCCGGCGTCATGTGCGCCCACGCTGGCCGTGTATACCAACGGTAAGGCACGACTCAAATTCGCAAAAGGCTCAATCAAGGTGATTGGGCCTTTTGTTTTTAGGGTATCCGGACTCCATTAAAGAGACACTTTCGTGCAAAATAGCTGATCTTGTTGCGCTTTGCATTGCCTTGGATGTTTCCCGTTTTGGGATAAATACTGAGGACCGACAAAACTACGCCTTCCAAAAGCGGTTCGAAACAAAAGAACACCGCCCAACATTCGCCGCCAACCGTTTCAATCAAAATCAGGTTTGAGCCTTTATTAAAGTCGCGCGAAATTGTCGTGTAAACGTCCCCGGCAACGGCATTTCCAATGATTTTTGGTAAAAGCAGCGACACAGAGTAGCGATTATGACAAAACGTGCGCCACACGCCACTATGGTCCTGGACGTCACGTCGTCGACCCTGTGTGGTTCTTTCAGAGAACACATGTGTAGAGAACTGTACGACTAACCTTAGATTTTGGCCGTTCCTACCTTTTCCCGGTATGTCCGCACGGAATGCATTCAGATGCGACAACTCAACGAGATGGCCGTCGATCGTCAACTGTCCATGTGAAGAGAGAATGGCCATCGACGGCGATTACACTGAAGTTCCGTCAATTGCTATGATAAACGAAGCCCCGCTTTTCACGAGTACCACCCGTTTTGATGTAATTTGAACCGATGTTCTGCTAAGCGAAGAAAGACGGGCAGGACCGATTGGCTGACCCGGCCCGGGTTTTTTATCCGGCTTTGGGTGCCACCAGCCATTCCTTGCCCTTCAACATACCGTTCCAATAGACATAGGGCAGGATGGATTTCTTCAGAAACCATGCGCTGCGGCGCGGTTTCGTGCTGTCCAGAGGAAATGTCGGCAGCAGTTTGCCGCCGTAGCCGAATTCCGCCAGAATGATCTTGCCGTTTTCCACCGTAAGCGGGCAGGACCCATAGCCGTCGTAAGACATGACCGGTGTGCGGCCCGCCATGACCGCCAAAATATTCTCGGCCACGATCGGCGCTTGCTTGCGTACCGCGGCGGCGGTTTTTGCGTTGGGGGTCGAACAGGCGTCGCCCAGCGAGAACACGTTGAGGAATTTTGTGTGCTGCAACGTGTGCTGATCCACATCGATCCAGCCCGCATCGTTGGCCAGCGGGCTTTTGGCCACGAAATCAAGCGCACATTGTGGTGGGGTGACGTGCAGCATGTCGTAGGGTCGGTCGACACTGGTGGCGTTGCCTTCGGCGTCCTTGACCTCAAACGTGGCGATTTTCTTGGCCCCGTCTACGGCAGTCAGGTTGGTGGTAAACGCCAGTTCAACGTTGTATTTTTCGATGTATTTCATCAGCGGCGGTACGTAGGCGGCCACCCCGAACAGGCCCGGCGTCGCGGCCAGAAATGTCACGTTGATGTCTTTGAGCGCACCGCTGCGCAACCAGTGGTCGCACGACAGATACATGGCTTTTTGTGGCGCGCCGGCGCATTTGATCGGCATGGCTGGTTGGGTGAACAGCGCCACGCCCGATTTGGTATTCTGCACCAGCTCCCACGTATAGGGCGCAAGATCGTAACGGTAATTCGAAGTCACGCCGTTTTTGCCCAGCGCGTCTTCCAGCCCTTTGACGGCGCCCCAGTTCAATTTCAGACCCGGAGCCGCGATCAGGTAATCATAGGACACCGTGTCGCCGTTTTCCAAGGTCACTTCGTTCTTTTTGGGCGCGAATGTTTTTACCGCGCCGGTGATGCGCGTCACGCCTTTGGGCCACACCGCCGTCATGGACTTTTCGGTTTGCTGTTTTTGGAAAATGCCACCACCGACCATGGTCCAGCCGGGCTGGTAATAGTGGTTTGCCGCCGGTTCGATAATTGCAATGTCCAGTGCACGGTTGCGTTTGCGCAGGCTGGCCGCGCAGGAAATTCCAGCGGCACCCCCGCCGACGATAAGAATGGTATGGTCTGACATTGCGTTCCCCGCTTAAAATTGCGTATTTTTTTAGTGATTACGCTTTCCTCATACCCTCTTGCACTTATAATTCCAATGGTTTCTGTTACCAGTTGGCACAGTTCGCGTACGCAGCCGCAGGAGACCGATATGTCAGCGCTATTACCCGATGTGGACCCCGACGGATTGCTTGAATTTTCGGTGGTTTTCACCGACCGTTCGCTCAATCACATGTCGCAAAAATTTCAAACTGTCATGCGTGATATTTCGTCTGTTCTGGACGACGTTTACAATGCCGATGCTGTCGCCGTTGTGCCCGGGGGAGGGACTTATGCCATGGAAGCGGTGGCGCGGCAGTTCGCAACGGGCAAAAAGGCGCTGACCCTGCGCAACGGCTGGTTTTCGTACCGCTGGACCCAGATTTTTGAAGCCGGTTCGATCCCGGCGTCCGAAATCGTGATGAAGGCCCGTCAGATGGGCAACGCGGTTGATTCGCCATTTGCACCCGCGCCGATTCACGAGGTCATCGCTACCATAAAATCCGAGCGCCCCGATGTTGTGTTCGCGCCGCACGTGGAAACATCGTCGGGTATTATTCTTCCCGATGATTATTTGCAGGCCGTGGCGCAGGCCACCCACGACGTCGGTGGGCTATTTGTACTTGATTGCATTGCTTCGGGCACCATCTGGGTCGATATGCGTGCACGCGGCGTCGACGTGCTGATATCCGCGCCGCAAAAAGGCTGGAGCGCATCGCCAAGCGCGGGTCTGGTGATGATGAGCGCCGCCGCTGTGGCACGGCTGGATGAGACCACATCGACCAGCTTTGCAATGGATCTGAAAAAATGGCGCGCAATCATGGAGGCCTACGAGTCCGGTGGTCACGCCTATCACGCCACCATGCCCACCGACGCGCTGCGGCAATTTCGCGATGTGATGCTGGAATCGCGTGATTATGGTTTTGAAAAACTGAAAAGCGAACAATGGGCACTGGGGCGGCGCATTCGCGGGGTTTTGCAGGACCGGGGTATCAAGTCGGTCGCCGCGAAAGGCTTTGAAGCGCCCGGCGTTGTGGTCAGCTATACCGATGATCCTGATATCCAGAACGGCAAGAAATTCGCGGCCCAAGGCGTGCAGATAGCGGCCGGTGTGCCGTTGATGTGCGACGAACCCGCCAGTTACAGGACGTTCCGTCTAGGTCTGTTTGGGTTGGAAAAACTGCACGATGTCGACGCCGCAACCGCGCGGCTTGAAGCGGCGCTCAGCAAAGTATTTTAGCGTAATCCCAATCCCGCGCGCATCAGCGTTTTGCGCAAGGGCGCGATCCCGTGCAGAGTTTTGAGACCCAGGCGGCGCATATCGCGCAGCGCAGGGGCATTTGCCATGGCAGCGCGGTTCAGCACGTCGATGCCCGTCAGCCGCGCCAGTATATCGGGCATGCGCGCGCGCTGATAACGCCCCAGCATCTGAGGCGCGCCCAGGTCTTGCGGGGAGGCTGTGGCCAGGTCGAGCAGGGTCCTGATGTCGGCTATGCTCATGTTCAGGCCCTGCGCACCAATGGGCGGCACGACATGGGCGGCCTCGGCAATCAGCACCGTGCGCTGCGCAATCAGGCTTTGTGCGTGCTGGCTGATGATCGGCCAGACCGAGCGGCGGCCCGCAAGCGTCAGCACACCGCCTTGTCCGGCTGCTCTGGCATTCAACGCGCCGTTGAACGTACTGACCGGGAGGTCGGCCAGTGCACAGATTTCCGGCCCGCGATCCATCCAAACGACCGCCGAGCGCGGTTTACCATTCAAATCGGACATGGGGACCAGCGTGAACGGCCCGCCGTTGCGGTGCACTTCGGTGGAAATATTGTTGTGCGGCGCAGTGTGCGTAACCATAAAAGCCAGCGCTTTTTGCCCGTAGCGCCACGTATTCGCGGCAATGCCAAGGTGTTGCCGGATCATCGAATTTCGCCCGTCCGCCGCAACGAGCAGACGCGTAGCGATGGTTGTGCCGTTGTCCAGTGATACCCGCGCCTGCGCCGAGCGGGTCACCAGTTTTTGTGTCGCAACGCCCGGCAAAAAATTGATGTTGCTGCTGTGGCCGATGAACGCCAGCATCTCGCGGCGCAGGATCCAATTGGGCAGGTTCCAGCCAAAGGCGGTGTCGGAAATATCGTCGGCGACAAAATCGGCGGTTTCGCGCGCGGTGGTAGTCTTACCGCCCGCGTCGACAATCCGCATAGTGCGCAGCGCCGTAGCGTGGGGCGCAAGCAGGTGCCACACTCCGATCCGTTCAAACAAATTACGCGCGGGTTGCAGGAATGCGGTCGTGCGCAAATCGGCCTGTGCATGGTTTTCGTCAGTGATCGGTGGGTTGGGGTCGACGCAGACAGTCGAAAACCCGGCCTGACCAAATGCGCAGGCTGCCGCAAGGCCGGCCACACCGCCGCCGGAAATCAGGATATCGCAGTCGGGTTCGGGCATTTTTTGTTGGCATCCTTAGTCGTGCGCGTCGTCACACCAGCGCAGACAAAAACCGCGATAGATCGTCTGTGTGGTGATCGATGTAATAACCCGCTTTGGCGTTGGGCGCCACCAGAACGGTTTGCATGCCCAGCTCGTGGGGTACGCGCAGATTACGGGCTTCGTCTTCGAACATCGCGGCGCTTTTGGGTTTTAGCCCGTCCAGTGCGAATACCCGGTCAAAAGCGGCGCGTTCGGGTTTGGGGTCGTAATCGGCGTGTTCCACTCCGTAAACGGCGTCAAAAATGCCGCTCAACCCCCGCGCTGCCGTCACGCGTTCGGCGTGGATTTGCGGGCCGTTGGTATAGATGATCTTGCGACCGGGCAGTGCCTTGATTCGTTGACGCAGCACCTCATCCTTTTCCAAGTGATCAAGCGAAATGTTGTGGACTTCGTTCATGTAGGGGACAGGGTCGATCCCGTGTTCGCGCATCAGACCCGCCAGCGTGGTGCCATACTGCCGCCAGTACTGATCGCGCAATTGGTTGGCGGTTGCATGGTCCACGTCAATGGCATCCATGACATAGCGGGTCATTTTGATCTCGATCTGGTCGAACAAACGCGCGCTGGGGTGGTATAGTGTGTTGTCCAGGTCAAAGACCCAATGGCGGACGTGGCTGAAATCAGTGCGCGGCATTGCAGCAATTTATGCCGCGTCAATGTCGCGTGCAAGGCGCTTGATCGCGCGGGGTTAACGGGGTTAGTTTTGGAATTTAATGCCGCGTGGAAAGCCAGCCGATGCCCCAGATCAATCCCGGCCAGAAAGACGCCTATTCGCTGATCCTGCAAGCCATTGATACTGGCGTTTACAGCCCCGGTGACCGGCTGGTGGAAAGCGATTTGGCCGATCGGTTTGGCGTGTCGCGCACGCCGGTGCGCGAGGCGTTGCAGCGGCTTGAAACGCAGGCGCTGCTGGTGCGCAAAGGGCGCAGCCTGATCGTGGCCTCGCTTGATCACAATCAACTGGCCGAGCTTTACGCTGTGCGCGCCGAACTGGAAGGGCTGGCAGCGCAGCTTGCCGCGCGGCACGCCGCGCCGGAAGAGGTGCGCGTGCTTTACGATATGATTGCCGCCGACCGGGCGCTGGTAAAAGAACCCGACCGTCTGGCACAGTCCAACCGCCGGTTTCACCATCAGCTGCATCTGGCCAGCCACAACCGGTATCTGATCGGGCAACTGGAACTGGTGCACCGGTCGATGGCGTTGCTGTCGTCGACGTCGCTGGCGGCAGACGGGCGCGGTGATGCTGCCCTTGACGAGCATCAGGCCATCGTGAATGCGGTGGATGCCCGCGACGGTGCGGCGGCAACGCTGGCGCTGAAAAAGCACCTGTCGCACGCTTACGAAACCCGGCTGAAAATCGGCGCGGGCGAGGTGAACACCTGAACTGATCGCGTGTAAGTGGACCCGGTTTTCGAATTGCGTCTTAACCGTGCGCGGTTTTATCCCAGTAAAACGGCCTGACTACGATTTCATAAACCGCCTTGAAAAAGGCGATAGTCGCCAACGGCCAGTAGAAAATCATCAGTGGCACGAACACCCATAAATGGCGGTGCGCAGGCCCCGAAGTGGCGAAGAGACCAAGGCCAATCAGGATTACTTCTGACGCGATGAAGGCCCAGGCCAGCGCATGCCACACGCCGTCTGGCAACAGCGGGACAAAGGGCAATGTGCCGCCCAGCATTTGCCACCATAACGACCACACAACCGGTGCCAACATAAAGGTGGACAGCGTGCCGAACAGCAGAATCTGAAAGCCCAGAAATCGCAGTGGTCCCAAATCGCGCCACAACGCCAATGGGTTGCGCATATGGGTGGCCCACGTCATGGCGTACCCCTTGAGCCAGCGCGACCGCTGTTTGATCCAGGGCACGAGAAGGCAGTTGGCTTCCTCATAAGTCACGGTGGGCACAAATTCGCAACGGTACCCAAGCCGCGCCAGCCGCATCCCCAGATCGGCGTCCTCGGTGACGTTGTGCGCGTCCCATGCGCCAAGATTTTCTAGTGCGTTTCGGCGAAAAAAAACTGTTGTGCCACCCAGCGGTACGGGCAGACCAAGGCGTTGCAAACCGTGCAATATCACCCGAAACCAAATGGCATATTCGATGGTGAAACAACGCGACAGCCAGTTTTGTCGGGCGTTATAAAAATCCAGATAACCCTGCACGCACGCCACGTCGGGACCAGAATTCCGGAAATGATTGACGATCCGGTAGATTTGATCGACGTCGGGCGCGTCTTCGGCATCATATATGCCGATAATTTCGCCTTTACAAAAACCGAGCGCGTAATTCATGGCACGCGGTTTGGTTTGGAGTTTTGAAACCGGAACTTCGATGATCCGCATCCATTTTGGCAGGTACAGGCAGGCCGCCGCACGGCGCGTTACACCGTCGTTGGCCTCGAGAATCAAGCAGATCTCCAACAGCTCCTTCGGGTAGTCGCAATTTTTTAATCGCGTAATCAGTTGAGGTAATACCACGTCTTCCTTGTAGAGCGGCACAAGGATCGACACGCTGGGCAGGCGGGCGACCGATGCGGGTTTCACGGAAATTGCCTGAGTGCGCGAAAGGCTGGTTATCCGCTCCCACAGCGCGGCCAGACGCAGCGCCGACATGACGACCAGATTAAAAAAAACCCAGATCGTTACGATCCAGGTTGCCGCTGCCGGATAACTCGCCGCCGCGAAAAAAAGGGCAATGAGTCCCGCCAGAAGCAACTTGCGTTGCTGCGTTCCCGCCCATGTCCGGCACGAATAGACGGCGGGGCACAGTGTGTTGGCCTTGGCAGAAAAATAACTGCCGTGCAGGCTGTTGAGATGGCGGTGAATGGCGGCGGATGGCGCGACGACCATTTCTGCCACGGTTGCGCGCGGCAAAATTTGTGCCATGGCCTGCGCGAATCGATGCGGCGCAGATGTGGCAAAAGTAATCGTGTCGCCGGCTTTTTTCCACGGGATCAGATTGTGCCTGAGGCAAAGCTCAGGATCCAGCAGCTGTAATAGCGCGGGATCGGGACGCTCTTTATTGAGATCAACGCAGCGGGTGCCCCACTGCCGCGCAAGCGTTTCCAATAATACCGGGGTCGAAAGCTTGTTCTGTTGACGCAATATCGCGCCCAACGGCGCGTTTTCACGTTGCTGCAATGCAAGCGCCCGGACGAGGTCGCCCGGTTTTATCACCCCGTCGCGCAATAGTATTTCGCCGATGCGGGTCGGACTTCCTGTTGGTAAAGCCAACGTCTTCGGTGCGTGCAATGACAATGCAGACGTCCGCGTGACGGGCATATGAATTCGACCGTGCTGTTTCATCCGCTTCAATTTTGGCGAGGATGGTTAACAGCGACTTAACAATCCGAAATATTACGCGACCTTGGCCATTGCGTTTACAAAACGTTCAAACAAGTAATAGCTGTCCTGCGGGCCGGGGCTGGCTTCGGGGTGTTGCTGAACCGAAAATACCGGTCGGCCCTTGACTCTTATGCCACAGTTGGAACCGTCAAAAAGCGATACATGCGTTTCCACCACGCCCTTTGGCAAAGAGGCGCCGTCCACGGCGAAACCGTGGTTCATTGAGGTAATTTCAACTTTGCCGGTTTCCAGTTCTTTTACCGGATGGTTGGCACCGTGGTGGCCGTGGTTCATCTTGAGCGTACGCGCGCCAAGCGCCAGCGCCAGCATCTGGTGGCCAAGGCAGATGCCGAAAATCGGCAAATCGGTGTCGTTTAACAGGGTTTGGATCATCGGCACTGCGTAGGTACCGGTGGCTTCAGGATCACCCGGACCGTTTGACAGAAACACGCCTTCGGGCCGCTGCGCCATAACCTCGTCAGCAGAGGACGTGGCCGGCAGTACGGTCACGTCGCATCCGGCCGAGGCCAGACATCGTAGAATATTGCGTTTGGCTCCGTAGTCCAGAGCCACGACCCGATGCCCCGGTTCGGTTCGGTTGCTAAAACCTTCGGGCCATGCCCAGCGCATTTCGTCCCAGCGGTAAGATTGTGTGCAGGACACGTCTCTGGCAAGATCCTGTCCTGTAAGGCCGGAAAATTCGCGGGCTTTCAACAAAAGTGCAGGGACGTCGAACCTACCGTCGGGATCATGGGCAATGGCCACGTGCGGTGCACCCTGCTGGCGAATGGCGCGGGTCAACCGCCGCGTGTCGATGCCGCCGATACCGATCCGGCCATTGGTGCGCAGCCATGCCGGCAGGTCACCTGCGCTGCGCCAATTCGACGGTCTGGTTGGAACCCAGCGCACGATCATGCCGCGCGCGACCGGATTGGTGGTCTCGTCGTCTTCGGGGGTGGTCCCGGTGTTGCCGATGTGCGGGAACGTAAAAGTAATCACCTGACCCGCATAAGACGGGTCGGTCATAATCTCCTGATAGCCGGTCATCGCCGTATTGAAACACAGTTCGGCGCTCATCGTTCCGACCGCCCCAAACCCGACACCGTAAAATGTGCTGCCGTCGGCCAGTACAATGCAACCGGTTGGATTTGCGGGCTTTTCCAATTCGGTTTGCGCAGTTGTCATCGCCGTTTCCAAGCACTGTAATACAAGCTAAATTCGGCGGACCCTACGGTTTGATCGTCCCCCGGTCAAGTAAAACTATAAATTGAAAAACAGTTATTAAACAGTAGCTTACGTTGAATGTCTTGGCTTGTCAGGCTGGGTCCGGCACGGTAAACTTGCACATCCGATCCGTGGGGGAGTTGGGTGACTTGAAGGGCAATATCATGCGTGAACGCATCAACACCAACCTGAAGCAGGCCATGAAAGCCAAAGACCCGTTGCGCCTGTCGACACTGCGGCTTATTTCCGCCGCGATCAAGGACAACGACATCGCCGCGCGCGGTCAAGGGCAGTCCGAAGGCGTGTCGGACGACGACATATTGTTGATCTTTAGCAAAATGATCAAGCAACGTCAGGACAGTGTCCAGGCCTACGAAGAGGCTGGTCGACTCGATTCGGCGGACAAAGAGCGCGAAGAGATAGAAGTCATTCGCGAATTTTTGCCACGCCAGTTGGATGACGCAGAAGTAGAGGCCGCGATCGGCGCTGCAATTGACGCGGTGGGCGCGCAATCCATTCGTGACATGGGCCGGGTGATGGGTGCGCTCAAATCCAAATACGCCAGCCAGATGGATTTCTCCAAAGCCGGTGGCGTGATCAAGTCGCGGCTCAGTGCGTCTTAAAGTGCGCGTTCCGGGCCTTGGCCCAGCACCCCGGCATTCTGGCGTTGTCAGGACTGGCCCAGCTTACGGCATCAGAACCTGATACCCTTGCGGATCCAGCGGCTTGCGCCACGGCGCTCAGTGATGTTGCCGTTCCCACTGATCAGGTGTTGGCAATGTTTCGAATGTATGCTCGGGCGGCGGGCACGGCAACGTCCATTCCAGCGTCTCGGCGTGCTCACCCCAATATGAATTGCTGGTGACTTTCTTGCCCCATTTGATGGTGTAAAACACCACGCCAATGAAAAACACGAATGACGCAAAAGTCAAAAACGCACCGTAGGACGATATTTTGTTCCAATAGGCAAAGGCCTCGGGATAATCAATGTACCGGCGCGGCATGCCCTGCCGACCTAGAAAATGCTGCGGGAAAAAGGTGACGTTGGCCCCGATGAACATCATCCAGAAATGCAGTTTACCTGCCCATTCGGGATATTGACGTCCCGACATTTTGCCAATCCAGTAGTAAATACCGGCGAATATGCAAAATACCGCGCCAAGGCTCATCACGTAATGAAAATGCGCCACCACGTAATAGGTGTCGTGCATGGCACGGTCGATGCCGGCCTGGCTTAGCACGATGCCGGTTACGCCACCGACCGTGAACAGAAACAGAAAGCCAAATGCCCACAGCATAGGTGTTTTCAGTTCAATTGAACCGCCCCACATCGTGGCGATCCAGCTGAATATCTTGATGCCCGTAGGCACCGCAATCACCATGGTGGCCAGCATGAAATAGGATTGCTGGGTCAGGCTCAGGCCAACCGTATACATGTGGTGCGCCCAAACGACAAAACCCAGCGCACCGATAGCGACCATGGCATACACCATGGGCAGGTAGCCAAATATCGGCTTTTTGCTGAAGGTCGAAATGACGTGGCTGATGATACCAAATCCCGGTACGATGATCATGTAGACCTCGGGATGACCAAAAAACCACAGCAGGTGCTGATACAGGATCGGATCACCTCCACCACTGGCGTCAAAGAAGGTGGTGCCAAAATTACGATCCGTCAGCAGCATGGTGATGGCACCGGCCAAAACCGGCAAGCTAAGCAGGATCAGAAAGGCGGTGACAAAAATCGACCACGCAAACAACGGGGTCTTGTGCAGGGTCATGCCCGGGGCGCGCATGTTCAGAAACGTGGTGATCATGTTGATTGCGCCCAGGATCGAGCTGGCACCGGACAGGTGGACCGCGAAAATGGCGAAGTCGGTAGACATGCCCGATTCGGTCGTGGACAATGGCGCATACAGCACCCAGCCGATCCCCGAGCCCAACTGCCCGTTGCCACCCGGCGTGATCAGCGAAAGGACTGCCAGCGATGAACCGGCTACGTACATCCAGTACGACAGGTTGTTCATCCGGGGGAACGCCATGTCAGGTGCGCCGATCATCAGAGGCATGAAGTAATTGCCAAAGCCGCCAAACAGCGCCGGAATCACCACGAAAAACATCATCAGGATGCCGTGGCCGGTGATCATCACATTCCACAGATGCCCGTTCGGTGTGCATTCCGCGCCCGCGTCTGCGACAAAGCGCGCGCCTTCCATGCACATGTACTGCACACCCGGATCCATTAGCTCCAGACGCATGTAAATCGTAAACACAACTGACACGAAACCAAGCGCACCGGCCGTAAACAAATACAGAATCCCGATGTCTTTATGGTTGGTGGACATAAACCAGCGGGTGAAAAAGCCCTTTGGCGCGTGTTCATCGTGGTGCGCGTCGGCGTCGGCCATTGGTGTACTCCTGCACGTCAATCAGTTTTTTACGAATCCATAAGATATGGTCGTCATTTCTGTGAGCGTCCTAAACAAAGGCGGCGTCAGGCTCAACCGTTACAGATGCCGCAGGGGCGCTTAAACGTCGGACTTCCAGCGTGTAACTTGTCGCAGGTGCAGTCCGCCGGGCCGGATTCTCTCACGAACACCTATTCAAAAACGGTGCCAAAACTATTCCTGAGCGCGGCGTCCACTTCACAGGTGGTTGTTGTCAGGCCCAAATCCCGCAGCGACGTCACGCCGTGGTCGGCAATACCGCAGGGCACGATACCGTCAAAATGGGCCAATTCAGGGTCTACGTTGATCGAACAACCGTGAAATGCCACCCACTTGCGCAGGCGCACTCCAATCGCGGCAATTTTGCTGTCGCTCGACTTTCCCGTCAGAGGGTCGGGTCGCGAGACCCAGATGCCAACGCGCCCGCTGCGGGTTTCTCCTTGCACGCCGAATTGGTCAAGCGCAGCAATGATCCAGTTTTCCAAATGACGCACATAGGCGCGCAGGTCACGCCCCCGGCGGTTCAGATCCAGCATCACGTAAACCACCCTTTGGCCGGGGCCGTGATAAGTGTACTGGCCGCCGCGCCCGGTTTTGATCACCGGGAACCGATCGGGGTCAATCAGGTCCGACGTCCTGGCGCTGGTTCCGGCAGTGTAAATCGGCGGGTGTTCAAGCAACCAGACCAATTCGTCGGCCTGCCCTTGCAGGATCGCATCCACCCGCGCCTCCATAAGCGAAACTGCGCCGACGTAATCGGTTAGCCCCTTTGTCGTCTGCCATTCAACCATGATCAAAGGTCTTCTCTGTATATCTATCCATGTTTTGCGAATCATGCTAAACTTAGCGCGCTAAGCGAACCATTATTATTGCGCGGCTCAACCGGATTTCCGCGCGATCGCGGCCTATTTATTGACATAAAGGAAACAACCACAATGAAAATCGCGATATCAGCCCTGACTGCATTCACCCTGGCCTTCGGCCCCGCGACGCCGGTTCTGGCCGACGCCGGCGATTTTGTTGCCGGTGCCATCATCGGCGGATTGATCGGCTCTGAAGTTCAGAAAAACCAAAAAAAGAAGCGCCGTACTGTGATCCGTTCGACGCAGGGCGCGCGCGATATTCAGGCGTCGCTTAACTATTTTCTGTTTCCGGTAGGTGCCGTTGACGGGCAGCTCGGGCGGCGTTCCCGTGCGGCCATCGGCAACTTTCAGGTTTACATGGGGTTCGCGGCGACCGGTGCGTTGACTCCTTTCGAGCGCGATATACTTGTGACGTCTTACAGGCGTGGACAGCTGGGTGGCGCTGAAGTCAGTCAAATCATCGCCAACAGCCCCGACGGACGGCGCGGACTGTTGAAATCTTACCGTGCCGAAATTACCGGTGCCAGCGCACAGGTGGTGGCCAGCACCAGCACGGAAACCACGACCGCGTCTACGGATTCGACGCTGCCGACATTTTTTGACGCAGAGAGCGCACCGTCGCTGGCGTCGCACTGCAATCAGGTCGCTCTGACCACCAGCGCCAATGGCGGCTACACCAGTGCCTCAACGCTGGTCGATGCCAATTTTGCGCTGAACGAACAGTTTTGTCTGGCGCGCAGCTATGCGATTTCCACAGGCGAGGAGTTGATGGCGCAGGTCAGCGGTGCCACGCCGCAACAAATCGCCCAGCAATGTCAGGCATTCGGCCCGGCGCTGCAGGAACATGTGGCGGCGCTGTCGCTTAGCCCGATGCGCGAAGTCAACGACGGCGTATCGGGGTTCGTGGTGCAAACCGGCATGACGCCGTCGCAGCTTGCAGGGACAGCTAAAATTTGTCTTTCGGTCGGGTACAGCACGGACGACATGGATGTTGCCGTCGGCTCGGCGCTTTTGCTGTTTGCGCTTGGCGACAGGGTATACGGTGAACTTCTGGGTCATCATCTGCTGCAGGGCATCGGTGCCGCGCGCCGCGCCGATCTGGCGTTTGAGTGGTTCGCGGCGGCATTGGATGCGCTGGAAGGTGGCGCCACCGCGGCTTTTGCTCCGGGTCAGAACGACCGGGTCGAGCTGCTGCGCGTCGCCAGCGGGCGGGTCGTTGGCTCGCAATCGGCGGGTGGCGGCAGCACGTTGCCGGTGTTTAACGTCAGCGAATAGCCCGCTCGTCAAAGTTTACGCACCAGCGGACACCGGCAAATGCGACTGGGGTCGTTTGACGGTGTTTCGCCCTTCACAAGCGTAATTTCGCGGTCTATAGAGCGCCCGAACCAAGGTTCATGTGCGGTCGTGGCGGAATTGGTAGACGCGCAGCGTTGAGGTCGCTGTTCCTTAACCGGAGTGGAAGTTCGAGTCTTCTCGACCGCACCAAGACGACAACCTCTTTGCTGTAGCATTACGCGGTTGAACTGAATCACCTGACACTGTCTGAAGTCAAATTTGCCAGCGCGTCAGGCGGTTTTGCAAATCATTAGGCGCATGCGGTTCCTGTTATTCCGCTGCGTGTCCCGCCGATAACCAATTGGTAATCGGATTACCGCTATGCACGGGGGGGCGGTAAATCTTGCTGGCGGTCAGGCGGCGCACGTGAATTTGGACAATACTACATTGCGAAAAATCGTCGGTCGGGCGCAGACGACGGGCAGTGCTCCGGTTGATCCGTTGAATGACGCCTTGGAAATCGCTTTGGCAAAAATCGGACGCGCGCTGTTTGGACTCGAAATGCAGTCGCTTGGATTTGAGCGCCGTGACATCGATCTGGCCGGTGTTTTGGCGCAGGCACCCGACCCCGGACTGATTTCCGTCTGCACTGCCGAAGGTTTCGACGGAGAGGCGCTTTGCCTGCTCGACGGGGCGCTGGTGAATACTCTGGTCGAGTTCCAGACCGGTGCCGTGGGCGAAGGCCAACCGGCGCCGTTGCGTCCGGCTACCTATATTGACGCCGCATTGTGTAAATCGGTCATAGACGAGTTGTTTCGCGCGCTCAGCAACGACTACGGCGTAAAATCACCGGGCAGCGATCTGCCGGTCTTCGTGCACGCCTATCACAGTATCGAACCCAAGGTTTTGCGCTTTAACCTGCCGGACGTTACGTACGATTGCCTGCGGTTTGATTTGGGGTTTGACAGTGGCGACGCCAAAGGCGCAATGACGCTGGCGCTGCCCAAAGCGGCGGTGGCGCGCCAAAATGTTGGCGACGGCACGCAGGCGGTTGTGGAAAACGAATGGGCGCGCGGATTGCGCGAGGCTGTCGAACATGCGCCCCTGCGACTGGAGGCGGTTTTGTACCGGCTTAGTATGCCGTTGTCGCGCGCCTACCGGTTAAGGGCGGGGGATACAGTCGTGATTCCCACCACGTCACTGTTGAAGGTCAGGCTGGAATCGCTTGACCGCAAGGCCGTGCTTTCGGGCCGGTTGGGACAAATCAATTCCAACCGCGCGGTGCGCACCGGCAGCGACGCCGAAATTTTGCATCCGTTTGAGGAAACGCAGCCCCCAGCGGAACAGCCCGCGCTTTATGGTCCGACGGAACTTCCCGCGCCGGAAAATGAACCGGCGCCTTCCGCACAGTCGGTGTAAGCCACGCCTTCACCGGAGGTCAGGCCAAGGTTGAACAGCCTTAGAGCCGCATCCTTTTTATCTGAATCAGCGGAGCGGCTCTATCCTTTTGATCTTGCGCGCAATTTATTCCGAAAACCGGTGCCCACTTTTCGGATTGCGCTTTAGAGTCCGGTCTGGGGCGCCTCATTGGTAATCAGGCTGATCACACCATTGTTTTCCAGATCGCGAATGGTGACGATGACCGCGCTCATGGCTTTTTCGGCGTCGGGCAGTTTTACCTCGCCGATATCGTTGGCGTCGTCGCGCAGCTGCGCCGACAGGCGCGTGGACAGGTTGGCATATATGAACTCTGCCGATTCGGGTGCCATCGATTTTGCCCCGACAAGTGCGGTGATCAGCACGTCGTTGTCCACCGCGCGCACAATTGCGGGCACGTCGCGCACTTCGATCCGGTCGGGGATATCGGCGAATGTAAACATTAACATGCGCAGTTTTTCGACCAGCGGCGGATCGGTGGAGTCAAGCGCCGCAATGATGGCGTCGCGAACGCTGGCCGGTGCAAAGTTCAAAATATCCGCGAGCCGCGCCACCGGATCACCGTCAAACGCATCGGCACTGTCGCCGTCCTCGGCACCGCCCGCAAGACCCGCGCCGATATTGCTGACGGTATCGGGTAGAATGGCCCGGCTTTTGGACAGTGCAAGCGAAATGGCGCGCGCCTGTGTTTCGTCCATGGCCGCCAGAACATCGGCTGCCTGAACCGCGCCAAGCTTGGCCAGAATAACTGCGCCAATGCGCGGGTTCTCCAGCGCAACGAGTTCGGCAATATCGTGAGGTTTCAAGTTGCCGACATTGGTCCATGGATCCATCAACGCCGAAGCAAAACCGTCCTGGTTCTGGTCGGCCAGATAATTGAAACCCTGCATATTTTGAATACGCACGTCGTCCAAATGGTCCTTGAGCAGCGCAATGGCCCCGCTCAGACCATCGCTGAACACAAGACCCGGCGATTCAAGCCGGTCCAGAAAATCCGACACCACCTGCAATACGGTTTTTTGGTCCACGTAGGTCAGTCCGGCCATAGTGCGGGTCAGTTTTTCGATATTGTCCATGCCAAGCGCGCTCATGGTCGGTTGCGGACCGTCATTCAAAAGCACCCGTGCGATAACGGCGGCTTTTTCTTTGGCCGACAATCGAACGGCGGGCTGCGTATCAGCGGGTGAACTGGCGGTCATTTTGATCTTTCGACGGGGGCGCGACCCAGCGTTAGATGGCCAAACAG
>CAZPQL010000049.1:0-23652 GCA_964588725.1 uncultured Rhodobacterales bacterium | reverse complement strand
TGCAGCGATGCTGTCCTCAGTAATGGATGAAGTGCCCGCAGAAATGCTGGCGGGGCATTATCACGACACCGCGGGGCGGGCGCTGGACAATATCGCGGCATCGGCAGAGGCTGGCGTGCGGGTGTTCGATGCTGCCGTGGGTGGCCTTGGCGGCTGCCCGTTTGCACCGGGCGCATCCGGGAATGTGGCAAGCGAATCGGTGAACGAATTGGCCGCGCGATTGGGTTTTGACACCGGACTGGACGCGCAAAAACTGGCGGCGGCGGCAGTGTTTGCGCGGGGGTTGCGGGCGACAGATCGGGACGCAAATGTATAAGACGTTGAAACTGGAGGTGGACGCGCGTGGTGTAGCGAGGCTCACGCTGAACCGCGCGGACAAGCACAACGCCCTGTCCGGTGAAATGATCGCGGAACTGGCGTTGGTCACGCCAGACATCGCAAAGCGCAACGATATCCGCGTGGTGGTTCTGGCAGCGCAAGGGCGCAGTTTTTGCGCCGGTGGTGATTTGGAATGGATGAAAGCACAGATTGACGCCACGAACGCGCAGCGGCGCGATGAGGCGGGCAAACTGGCGCGGATGTTGTTTGCGCTCAATACCCTGCCGCAACCGCTGATCGGACGCGTGCAGGGGCAAGCGTTTGGCGGTGGCGTCGGGCTGATGTCGGTGTGCGACGTGGCAATCGGTGTGAAAGGGGCCAGGTTCGGGTTGACCGAAACACGGCTGGGGCTGATCCCGGCGACGATTTCGCCTTATGTTATCGCAAGGATGGGCGAGGCAAATGCGCGGCGGGTGTTCATGTCGGGGCGGGTGTTTGAGGCGGACGAGGCGGTTACACTGGGGCTGTTGGCGCGGGCCGTGACGGCAGAGGCGCTTGACGCAGAAATCGAAGCCGAAGTCGCCCCCTATCTGGCCTGCGCGCCGGGGGCGGTCGCGGCGGCCAAGCGGTTGACGCGGGCGCTGGGGCCACCGATTACCGACGCGGTGATCGACGATACGATCGAGCGGTTGGTCGCCACGTGGGAAGGTAACGAGGCGGTCGAAGGCATCGCGGCGTTTTTTGAAAAGCGCCGCGCGCGCTGGCATTAAAACATTTCGCGTTAAACCGGACTGACCAAACTCTATCGGTAAAAAGTTGTGTCTCGGTAAAAACTAGATATGTAGTAGCGCCGCATCGCGTGCTGCCCGATTTTTGGTCTGAAAATTATGGCAAGAATGAAACATGGCCGTATCCGGGTGACTTGACTTGGGGCGATTATGTCTTATATGAGACAGTGATGTTTCAAGGAGACGGTTTTGCCGATCAAACCCAGCACATACGATGCGATCACAGAAGCAGCGTTTTTGACGTTCTCTAAGACTCCGGGCGCGTCGTTGGACGACGTCGCGCAGGTGGCAGGTGTCGGGCGCGCAACGTTGTACCGGCATTTCAAAAACCGGCGGGTGTTGATGGTGGCACTGGCACGTATCGCGGTCGCCGAACTTGACGCGGCGGTTGACGCGGCCACCCTGACCGCCAAAACCCACGGTGAGGGGCTGAAACTGGCGCTAAGCGCGATCGTGCCGCTTGCCGACCGGCAATGGTTTTTGGCAAATGAGCCGCTTCACGACGACCAGAAACTGGCCGAGACCTATCAGTCAGGCGCGCAAGAACTGCACCGCGAAATCGACAGGGCCCGCGCCGAAGGTGTTTTCGCGTCCGACGTGCCGACGTTCTGGATTGCCGAGACTTTTGACAACCTCGTTTACGCGGCGTGGAGCTGCGTGAAAGAGGGCAGGGCCACACCAGCGCAGGCGGCGGATCTGGCGTGGCGCACATTGATTTCAGGAACCGGTGGAGAGTGACATGAACAGTGATCTGATTGCCGAACTTGGCACGAACATAGACGACGCGTTTTTCATCATCGGCGCGGCAATCCTGTTGATCGAGATCGCAGAAGCGTGGTTCAAAGGCAGCTTAAAGGCCCGCACTCTGGGCGAAATGCTGATCAGCGGCTCGACTCAGGTCCCATCGATTCTGGTTGAGGTTTTTATCTTGTCCGGCGCTTACGGGCTTTATTACGTGCTGGCGCAGACGGTGGTCCCGTGGTCGGTTCCGGTCAGCTGGTGGGGGCTGGCGCTGGCGGTGTTGTTTGCGGATTTCACCTATTACTGGGAACACAGGATTTCGCATCAGATTCGCATCCTGTGGACCCAGCACGCGGTACATCATTCTTCGCGCCACATGAACATCATGACCGGGCTGCGGTTTGGGCCGTTCGAAGGCGTGTGGACGTTGATCGCTCATCTTCCGTTGGTCTTTTTGGGGTTTTCACCCGAGATGATATTTTTCGGAATCCTTTCGGTGCTGGCGTACCAGACGTGGATTCATACCGAACTGCTGGGTAAACTGGGGTGGGTTGAAGGACTGTTGAACACGCCGTCACACCACCGCGTGCACCACGGATCGGACCGCAAGTATCTTGACAAGAATTACGGTGGTATCCTGATTATCTGGGACCGGCTGTTCGGTAGTTTTCAAATCGAGGAGGAAACGCCTATTTACGGGCTGACGCGCGATTTTGACAGCCGCAATCCGCTGGAAGTCTGGTTTTCGGAACTGCCTGAACTGGGCCGCGATTTGCGCGCCGCGCGCACAGGGCGCGAGGCGTGGATGCGTTTATTTGGCAAGCCCGGCTGGACGCCCAATCCGCGCCGCGATCAGAAATCAGACCGGGGCGCGACTCGCGGTTAGCCGTCGTCTTCAAAATGGTAAAAGGTGGCGGCACAGAGGTCGACACCCATGCGGTCGGCAACATCACCATTTTCCTTGGTGAATTTCAGATCGTATTTGCAGACCGTATTGCCGTTTTCGATCATGTTTTTGGAAAAATTTCCGGCTCCCAGATTACCCTCTTGCAGCGCCAACGCCATATAACTGCCTTGACCCGCTGGTGAAATCTCGATTTTGGCAAGCGCGTCATAAGAATTATTGCCGAAATTGATTTCCATGCCGGTCGCGGCGGTGCTGTCCGAGCCACCACCGCTGGTATAAATATAGGCACCGGCCCCAAGCGCCGCCAAAATGACGACAATAGCAATTGATCGCGTGGTGTTCATTTCGAACTCTCCTGTTTTCTGGTTCAATAATGCTGCTTAGCACAGTTCGTAGATTTTTTTCACTGATAATCTTTGTGCGGGCAGGTGACTATTTTTCGCGGTATGACGTCTGCGGGGTATATGTCGGGTGCGGATCGCGGCGCACAGGCCGGTTGTATCTGGCCACCAATGGTTAAGCCACTGAATCAATTGCGCTATACTGCAGCACGCATGACAATTTCTGTTGACACATTTGAAACAATACTGGGTTAATCGTCGGTATTAACCGCGTTCTCAAACTGGTTAATCATGCATTGGTTTGGTTGACCTCGCGGTGGCGCGGGCTTACAAGCGGGCCGACGTGGCGCACAGGCGCGCAGGCCCAAAGGAGATGCAGACATTGGACGATGTGTTACGTGATTTTCTGCCGGTGGTCATTTTTCTGGGGCTGGCGGTTGCCATCGGCCTGGTGCTGATTTTGGCGGCTTTTGTGTTGGCGGTGCGTAACCCTGACGCCGAAAAATTATCGGCCTATGAATGCGGGTTCAACTCGTTCGACGATGCGCGGATGAAGTTCGACGTCCGTTTTTATCTCGTGGCGATCCTGTTCATCATTTTCGATCTGGAGGTGGCGTTTTTATTTCCCTGGGCTGTCAGCTTTCAGCATATCGGCACGTTGGGTTTTTGGTCGATGATGGTCTTTTTGGGCGTCCTGACGGTTGGTTTTGCCTATGAATGGAAAAAAGGGGCGTTGGAATGGGATTAAGCGGCTCTCCGGCGCTGTCCATGCAGGCGGGTGCGGACAAGGAAACCGCGACACGGGCGTTGTCCAGCCATTTGGGTGACAAGGGTTATTTGCTGACCTCGGCTGAATCGGCGATCAACTGGGCGCGCACCGGCAGCCTGCATTGGATGACATTCGGGCTGGCGTGCTGTGCCGTTGAGATGATGCAGGCCGCCATGCCACGCTATGATATGGAACGTTTCGGCACCGCACCGCGCGCCAGTCCGCGCCAGTCCGATCTGATGATCGTGGCGGGAACGCTGACCAACAAAATGGCACCGGCGTTGCGCAAGGTATACGATCAGATGCCCGAGCCACGCTACGTTTTGTCAATGGGGTCCTGCGCCAACGGCGGCGGCTACTATCACTATTCGTATTCGGTGGTCCGCGGGTGCGACCGTATTGTACCCGTCGATATTTATGTACCGGGTTGCCCGCCGTCGGCCGAAGCACTGCTTTACGGGTTGCTGCAATTGCAGCGCAAGATCCGTCGCACGGGGACAATCGCCCGATGAGCGAAGCTTTGTTGGAACTGGCTGAGCGTCTGACGCAGCAGCAGGATGACGCGGTGATCGCGTCGGCGGTCACCCGTGGCGAGCTGGTTGTGCAGGCGGCACCCAGCGAGATTGTTGGTTTGGTCGAATATTTGAAACTGGACAAAAGCTGTCGGTTTTCCACACTGGTCGACATCACTGCCGTGGATTATCCGGGCCGCGACAAGCGCTTTGACGTGGTCTACCATTTCCTGTCGATGTATCTGAACCACCGCATCCGGGTAAAATGTGCGCTGCGCGAGGATGAAATGATTGCGACGATTTCCGGCACGCATCCGTCGGCCAACTGGTTTGAACGCGAAGTGTTCGACATGTACGGCATCAAATTTGAAGGCCACCCCGACCTGCGCCGCATTCTGACCGATTACGGCTTTGAGGGGCATCCGCTGCGCAAGGATTTCCCAACCACCGGCTATAATGAAGTGCGCTACGACGATAAGGAAAAGCGCGTGGTCTATGAACCTGTGAGCCTTGTGCAGGAATACCGCCAGTTCGATTTCATGAGCCCGTGGGAGGGCGCTGATTATATTCTTGACGATGACACCGGGGACGGCGGCAAATGAGCACCACCAAAGTGCATATGGACGCCGAGACCGACGTGCAGGGTCTGCGCAAATTTAACATCAACTTTGGCCCGCAACACCCTGCGGCGCATGGTGTTTTACGTCTTGTTCTTGAACTCGACGGAGAAATAGTAGAACGGTGCGACCCGCATATCGGCCTGTTGCACCGTGGCACCGAAAAGCTGATGGAAAGCCGCACGTATCTGCAAAACCTGCCGTATTTTGACCGGCTCGATTACGTGGCACCGATGAATCAGGAACACGCGTGGTGTCTGGCGATCGAAAAGCTGACCGGTACGCAAGTGCCGCGCCGCGCCAGTCTGATCCGTGTGCTGTATTCGGAAATCGGTCGCATACTGAGCCATCTGCTTAACGTCACCACGCAGGCCATGGACGTGGGTGCCATGACACCACTGGCGTGGGGCTTTGAAGAGCGCGAAAAGCTGATGGTGTTTTATGAACGCGCGTGCGGCGCGCGGCTGCACGCCAATTATTTTCGCCCCGGTGGCGTGCATCAGGACCTGACCGACGCGCTGCTTGATGACATCATGCAGTGGTCGATGGCCTTTCCCAAGGTGCTCGACGATATCGAGGGCATGATCACCGAAAACCGGATTTTCAAGCAACGCAACGTCAATATCGCCATCGTCAGCGAAAAAGACGCGCGCGACTGGGGGTTTTCCGGCGTCATGGTGCGCGGATCGGGCATGGCATGGGATTTGCGCCGCGCTCAACCATATGAATGTTACGACGAGTTTGAGTTCAAGATACCGGTTGGCAAAAACGGCGATTGTTACGACCGGTATCTGTGCCGCATGGCCGAAATGCGCGAAAGCGTGCGTATCATCCAACAGGCGGTCACCAAACTGGGCGAAGCCACGGGTGATGTGCTGACGCGGGGCAAGCTGACGCCGCCCAAACGCTCCGCCATGAAAACCAACATGGAAAGCCTGATCCATCATTTCAAACTATACACCGAAGGGTTTCACGTGCCCGAGGGCGAGGTTTACGCCAGTGTCGAAGCCCCGAAAGGTGAATTCGGTGTCTACCTGGTGTCGGACGGGTCCAACAAACCCTACAAGGCCAAAATCCGCGCGCCGGGATTTCTGCATCTGGCCGCGATGGATTACCTGTGCAAAGGCCACCAGCTGGCCGATGTGGCGGCGATAATAGGGTCACTCGACGTGGTGTTCGGGGAGATCGACCGATGAGTTGGGCCTCCCCCCTGACCCCCCTCCGAAACGGAGAGGGGACGCGCGCACTGACGACTGTGCCATCGTCTCCCCCTCCGGGCCGGAGGGGCGCCGAAGGAGAAGCGATCGCCCATCTTCGGCTGGAATTTGGAGAAATTGTCTAATGCTGCGCCGTTTGCACCATACCCAGCCCGACAGTTTTGCCTTCACGCCCGCCAACCGTGCGTGGTGCGACAGCCAGATCGCCAAATTCCCGCAGGGGCGCCAAGCGTCGGCGATTATCCCCATTCTGTGGCGCGCACAGGAACAGGAGGGCTGGCTCAGCCAACCCGCACTGGAAAGTGTGGGCGATATGCTGGGCATGGATTACGTGCGGGTTCTTGAGGTGGCTACGTTTTATTTCATGTTCCATCTGCAGCCTGTCGGCAGTGTCGCCCATGTTCAGGTCTGCGGTACCACCACCTGCATGATCTGCGGCGCCGAAGATTTGATTGGCGTGTGCAGGGATATGATTGCTGCCCACCCGCATGAGATTTCACAGGACGGAAAATTCAGCTGGGAAGAAGTTGAATGTCTGGGCGCCTGTACCAACGCACCGATGGTGCAGATCGGCAAAGATTTCTACGAGGACCTGACAGCGGAACGGTTTCGCAATGTCCTTGACGCATTGGCGGCAGATAAAATCCCGACGCCGGGGCCGCAAAACGGACGCTACGCCGCCGAACCCCTAAGTGGGCTAACCAGCCTTAAGGCGGGGTCAGAGGCACGCGCGGCGCAAAATGTTTCCGTAACCATTGCGCAAGCGCAAAACGATACGGTCGCAAGAATTCTCGGCGACGAACTGCGTGCGCCCAAAACCAAATCGGGGAAAAAAATCGCAACCGGCAAGGCCAGTAAAACGGCTGCCGGTACGAAGAAAACGGGGAAAAAGACTTAAGAGGGCTGCGAGGGACGCGCCTGACGGCACGGGCAACCTTTTGAAAGTGAGAGAAAGATGAACACAACGACACAAGCACGGCCGGTATTGACCGGCGGCAACGGAGGCACCTGTAAGGCCGTGTGCTGGATTCTCAGCGCCGCCAGTGGCGGTTACATGGCCTATGTACTGGTGGCCGATTTTGCTTTGGACCCGGTACAGGCCGCGATTATCGGTATTGTTTTCATGCTGTTGTCGGGTTTCGTGCTGCGCGCCGCTTTTTGCCGCCGCAAAGGCAGCCGTGTACAAAACCGCGTAGCCGAAGCCGCCGCGCGCAAGGTCGCCTCTGGCGGTGAAACCAAGAAAGCCGGCCCTCAGCCGCAGCCTAATAGCAAGGCGGTCGCCTCGGCAGCCGCCAAGGCAAGAGAGGCCGTCAAGGCATTGGATGACGACACCGGTGCCAAACCCGGCCACAAAACCGAGCGGCCCGGCCCCATCGCCAAAGAAATTGTCCCACCCGCCCGCGATGCCGGTCGTCCGCTGACAGAGCGTCCGGACAAAAAATTTCCCGATGCCAACGACGACGAGCTGAGCGAAAAAATCGACACGCTGGGTCTGAAAGCCGCTGATATGATCGCAGCACCCGGGGATACGACCACAACGCCCGGACCCGATGATACACCGGCTGATGGTGCGCGCGACGTTGAAATTCCGGCAACGCCTGCTGCGGGTGACGACGCAATGACCCCCAAGGCGCTGGAGAGGCCGCGTAACGGAACACCCGACGATTTGCAAAAGATCGACGGGCTGGGCGCAGACGCCGAGACCGCGCTCAACCGCGCCGGTGTGTTTCATTTCGACCAGATCGCAGCGATGAACCGCAAAGAGCTCGTCTGGCTTGATCAAAATCTGCCCGGTGCGGCCGGGTTGGCCACGCAGAATAACTGGAAACGGCTGGCAAAACTATTGGGCGAAAACGGCGACGGTTGAATATGTGACATGGAAAAAACGGGTGGGGGCATAGCGTGAGCAGCGCAAATTCAACGCAAACGGCAGGCGCTTCATGTCGTGTGACCGCGTGGGTTTCGGCGGTGACTTTTGGCGTGCTGGGCTATGCGCTGGGCGTCAGGGTCTGGGATTTTGGCGTGGCGATGTCGCTTCTGAGCGGGCTGGCGCTGATGGGCGTGGCCGGGGTTGTCCTGACGCGGGTTTTTTGCAACGCCGTGCGCGAAATCGAAACGGGGGATGTCGCGCGCGCACAACCGACCGCGCAGGTCACCGATATCCAAGTCGAAACCGCGCCCGCCCAGCCCATGGATTCCGGCCATGACAGGCCAGCAGAATTCATCGCGACGCCCGACCCCGAACCGGCGACCGGACCGAAAAAACCGCCGGGACTTGCCGCGCCTGATACCGGTGGCGCAGACGATCTGAAACGGATTTCCGGGGTGGGACCGGCACTGGAAAAACGACTAAACGAACTGGGGATATACCATTTTCATCAAATAGGTGCCTGGAAACCGCGTCATGTCACCTGGGTGAACGAGAATGTTCCCAGCGTAAATGGGCGCGCCAGCCGCGACAAATGGAAAAAACAAGCCAACGACCTGTGCGGGTGACCGGGCGGCACCGCATTTATTTCGACACCAGGGAAGCAATCCAAGGCCATGACAAAATGAGCAAAACCCAAAATCAGGCGCGCTTGGCATCGGTGGTCATTCTGGTGACCATGGTGGGCTGGCTGGCGGCCAGTTGGATAGGCGGGCAGATCGGACTGCCGGTGCGCTATGCGTTTTTGTTCGACTTTGCCGCACTGGGGGCATTCGTCTGGGCGCTCGTGGTGCTGTTTCGCGTCTGGCGCACGCGCAATGCCGGTGGAGGCAATTAGATGCTGAATGACAAGGATCGGATATTCACCAACCTGTACGGTATGTTTGACCGCAGCCTGAAGGGCGCCAGGTCGCGCGGCCACTGGGATGGCACGGCCAAATTAATCAAAAACGGCCGCGACTGGGTGGTCGAACAGATGAAAGCCTCAGGCCTGCGCGGGCGCGGTGGTGCGGGGTTTCCCACGGGGCTGAAATGGTCGTTCATGCCCAAGGAAAGCGATGGGCGGCCCGCCTATCTGGTCATCAACGCCGATGAAAGCGAGCCCGGCACCTGCAAGGACCGCGAGATCATGCGCAACGATCCGCACACGTTGATCGAAGGCGCGCTGATCGCCAGTTTCGGCATGGGCGCGCATACCTGTTACATCTATATTCGCGGCGAATTCATCCGCGAGCGCGAGGCGCTGCAGGCGGCAATCGATGAATGTTACGACGCCGGATTGCTCGGCAAAAACGCCGCCAAATCGGGGTGGGACTTTGATCTCTACCTGTCGCACGGGGCGGGGGCCTATATCTGCGGCGAGGAAACGGCGCTACTGGAAAGCCTTGAAGGTAAAAAAGGCATGCCGCGCATGAAGCCGCCGTTTCCGGCGGGTGCCGGGCTTTACGGCTGTCCGACGACTGTGAACAACGTCGAAAGCATTGCGGTGGTGCCGACAATCCTGCGGCGCGGCCCCGAATGGTTCTCTTCCTTTGGTCGCCAAAACAACGCGGGCACCAAACTGTTTGCCATATCGGGTCACGTCAACAACCCCTGCGTGGTTGAAGAAGCGATGTCGATCCCGCTGGTGGAGCTGATCGACAAACATTGCGGCGGCATTCGCGGCGGCTGGGACAATCTTAAGGCGGTGATCCCGGGTGGCGCGTCGGTGCCACTGCTGCCCGCCGATACCGCGCGCGAGGCGATCATGGATTTTGACTGGCTGCGCGACCAGCGCTCGGGTCTGGGCACGGCGGCGGTGATCGTCATGGATCAGTCTGTCGATGTGATCAAAGCCATCTGGCGTCTGAGCGCGTTTTACAAACACGAAAGCTGTGGCCAGTGCACGCCCTGCCGTGAAGGCACCGGCTGGATGATGCGGGTGATGGAACGGCTGGTCACGGGCGAGGCGTCGGTCGCGGAAATCGACATGCTGCTCGATGTGACCAAACAGGTCGAAGGCCACACAATATGCGCGCTGGGCGATGCGGCGGCGTGGCCGATACAGGGGCTGGTCCGGCATTTTCGCGGTGAGATCGAGGAGCGGATCAAAAGCAAACACGAAAGCAAAGTGGCGGCGGAGTAGATTGTGAACCCTGACGGCCACCACCTCGCCGAACTCAACGTCGCACGCCTGATCGCGCCGACGGATGATCCGCGCGTGGCTGAATTCATGGATAATTTGGACCGTATCAACACCCTTGGCAAGCGGATGCCGGGGTTTGTGTGGATGATGGAGGGCTCGGGTGACGCGGGCACCGGCAATACAGACAACTACATAGGTGACGATGCGCAGATGATCGCCAACCTGACGGTTTGGACGGATGTCGCGTCGCTCAAAGAATTCGTGTTTAACACTGTGCACAAACAGTTCTATCAAAAACGCCACGACTGGTTTGAAGTGACCCAAGATATGCACTTTGTCATGTGGTGGGTGCCCGAGGGCCATCAACCGACGCTGGACGAGGCGTTGCAACGGCTGGAACATGTGCGCGCGCGGGGTGACAGCAGTCACGCCTTTGGCTGGCAATACCTGGACGACACGACAGTTTTGGCAAGCCAGTCCGGCGCATCGCCAGGGAACGGGTAAACCATGAAATTTCACAATGTGACCGACCAGATAGACGCCGAAAATGCTGATCTCAGGGGGTCTGTTTTTGTTGACGCCAACCTTGCAGGAACACGTTTTGAAGATGTGAATATGACGGGTGGCGAATTTAGCAACGTCAACTTGACCGACGTCAATATTAGCAACGCAAATCTTGCGGGAATGACCATAGACGGTGTAAGGGTTCCTGACCTGTTTGCGGCCTATAAAACTTTGCATGAGAAGCCTGCCAATGTCTGATCTCAAAAAAATCATCATCGACGGGCAGGAAATCGAAGTCGACGGCGCCATGACGCTTATTCAGGCCGCCGAGGTCGCGGGCGTGGAAATCCCGCGGTTTTGCTATCACGAGCGCCTGAGCATTGCCGGAAACTGCCGCATGTGTCTGGTTGAAGTGGTCGGCGGACCGCCCAAACCAACCGCAAGCTGCGCCATGCAGGTACGCGACCTGCGTCCCGGACCCGAAGGCCAGGCGCCGGTGGTCAAAACCAATTCGCCCATGGTGAAAAAGGCCCGCGAGGGCGTGATGGAATTTTTGCTGATCAACCATCCACTGGACTGCCCGATCTGCGATCAGGGCGGTGAGTGCGACCTTCAGGATCAGGCTATGGCGTATGGCGTTGATTTTTCACGCTTTACCATGGCTAAACGCGCCGCGACCGACCTTGATCTGGGGCCGCTGGTGGCCACAACCATGACGCGCTGCATTTCCTGCACGCGCTGCGTGCGCTTTACCTCCGAGGTCGCGGGTATTTCTCAAATGGGCCAGACCGGGCGTGGCGAAGATGCCGAAATTACCAGCTACCTGAACCAGACGCTGGACAGCAATTTGCAGGGCAACATCATCGATTTGTGCCCTGTGGGGGCGCTGACCAGCAAGCCATACGCCTTTACCGCGCGCTCTTGGGAGCTTTCGAAAACCGAAACCATCGACGTGATGGACGCGCTCGGCAGCAACATCAGAGTGGATGCAAAGGGGCGCGAAGTCATGCGCATATTGCCGCGCAACCACGATGGTGTGAACGAGGAATGGATTTCGGATAAAACCCGCTTTGTGTGGGACGGGTTGCGCCGCCAGCGGCTCGACCAGCCTTACGTCCGCAAGGGCGGCAAACTGCAGCCCGCAACGTGGGATCAGGCCTTGCGCGCGGCGGCCAAGGCAATGAAAGGCAAGAAAGTGACCGCACTTGCCGGTGATCTGGCACCGCTCGAGGCGATGTTTGCGCTGAAACAGCTTGTCGAGGCAACCGGTGGCGCGGTTGAGTGCCGCGTCGATGGCGCGGCGCTGCCCGTTGGCAACCCGAGCGGTTACGTCGGCACAGGCTGTGTCGCGGATATCGACGACGCCGACATGATCCAACTGATCGGCACAAACCCGCGCGATGAAGCGCCGGTGCTCAACGCGCGTATCCGCAAGGCGTGGCTGCGCGGCGCCAATATCGGGTTGGTCGGCGAAGCCGTTGATTTGACTTATGAATATTACCACGTCGGCCACGAAAAAGCGGCGTTGAAAGACCTGTCCGCGAAAAAAATCGGCGCGGCCAAGGACATGAAAACACTGGTGATCATCGGCGTTGGCGCCTTGACCGGCCCTGACGGCGCGGCGGTGCTTGGTCACGCCATGAAACTGGCGCAAAACACCAAATCCAAATTCATGATCCTGCACGGTGCGGCGGCGCGGGTGGGCGGTATGGACATCGGATTCACCCATGAAGGCGGGATCGAAAGCGCGCTGAACGGGGCAGATGTGGTCTATAATCTGGGGGTGGATGAGCGCGAAATTCCCGACGGGCCCACGGTGATTTATCAGGGCAGTCACGGCGACCGCGGTGCGCACCGCGCCGATATCATCCTGCCCGGCGCTGCCTATACCGAAGAAAACGCCCTTTTCGTCAATACCGAGGGCCGCCCGCAACTGGCCCTGCGCGCCGCCTTTCCGCCGGGTCAGGCCAAGGAAAACTGGGCGATTGTCCGCGCGTTGTCGGGAACACTGAAAACACCGCTTGGCTATGATTCACTGGCCGCGCTGCGCCACGCACTGATCGCGGAGCACCCGCATTTGGCTGCGGTTAACGAGGTGCGGGAAAACGACTGGCTGCCCGTCAAGGCGACCGCCATGAAAAAAGGCGGATTTGGCGTGTCGGCAGTCAGTTTTTATCAGTCCAACCCCATTGCGCGCGCCTCAAAGACAATGGCGGAAATGGCGGCCTTGGACGCGGCCCGCCCCAGCAAAATGGCGGCGCAGTAAGCCATGACTGACGGTATCGGACTCGCGGTTTTTGGATTGTCCGGCGCGCTGGCGCTGGGCGTGTCCGGCTGCGATCAGATTGCCGATCTGGATTTGGGCCTGCATGTCGACGCCGGACAGGACGCGGTGTTCGCCCCCGAATACCTGGGCGTCGATACGCGGCTGCTTGACGACACTCTGGTGAATTTCATTGTCGAAATGAAAGGCGCGCGAACGGTTGCCGACGTGGCCGACTACGCCAAATGCGCTGCGGCACAATACGCGTTGATCCGTGGCTACGGATTCGCGCGACACGTTCGCACCAACGTGGCAGAAAACGATGGCATCTGGCGTGGCGATGCGGTTTATACCGTGTCAGCGGCGCTCCCGCGAGGGCTGTTCACGTTGGACGCCGAAGTTGTCGTGGACGATTGCAAAGACCAACGGATTCCAACGGTATGAAAGTAGCGACACACTGATGCCCGAATTTTTCTACAGCTCGAATCTGGGAATTTTTCTGCTGATCACTCTGCAGGCGCTGCTGGTGATCGTGCTGCTATTGGTGGCATTGGCTTTTTTGATGTTCGTGGACCGCAAAGTCTGGGCCGCCGTGCAAATCCGCAAAGGCCCCAACGTGGTCGGCATTTTTGGCTTACTGCAATCCTTTGCCGATTTTTTGAAATACATCGCCAAGGAAATCGTTGTGCCCGCGGGGGCGGACAAACCGGTTTATTTTCTGGCCCCTATGATCGCGCTGGTGTTCCCGCTGATCGGCTGGGCGGTGATTCCGTGGGCCGATGGCTGGGTTATATCGGATATGAACGTGGGGATGCTGTATATCATGGCGGCGTCATCGCTGGTGGTTTACGGCGTGGTCATGGGTGGCTGGGCGTCCAATTCCAAATACGCGTTTCTTGGTGCGCTGCGTTCTGCGGCGCAGATGATATCTTACGAGGTCTCTATCGGGTTCGTGCTTATCGGTGTGATCCTGTCGACGGGTTCTTTGAACCTTAGCGATATCGTGCGCGCGCAAGACGGCGACCACGGGTTTTTGAACTGGTACTGGTTACCGCAACTGCCGATGGTGGTGCTGTTCTTTGTCTCGGCGCTGGCGGAAACCAACCGCCCACCGTTTGATCTGCCCGAAGCGGAATCCGAACTGGTGGCGGGTTTTCAGGTGGAATATTCAAGCACGCCGTTTCTGCTGTTCATGATTGGTGAACTGACCGAAGTGGTATTCATGTGCGCGCTGGTCACCCTGTTATTTTTCGGTGGCTGGCTGTCACCGATTCCCGGACTGCCGGACGGCATTATCTGGATGTTCGCCAAAATGGGCTTTTTCTTTTTCATCTTCGCCATGGTCAAAGCGATCACGCCGCGTTATCGCTATGATCAGCTGATGCGTCTGGGGTGGAAAGTGTTCCTGCCGCTGTCACTGGGCTGGGTCGTGCTGGTGGCGTTTTTCGCGCAATACGGGTTGTTCGGCGGTGCTTATGCTCGCTGGGCCGTGGGGGGGTAAGCGCATGAAAATGGACTGGACCCGTTTCACAAAGTATTTTTTGCTGGCGGATTATGCGAAAGCCTTTGGTCTGGGGATGAAATTCTTTTTTTCGCCCAAGGCCACGTTGAATTATCCACATGAAAAAGGCCCGCTTAGCCCTCGGTTTCGTGGAGAACACGCATTGCGCCGTTACCCCAACGGTGAAGAACGCTGCATCGCCTGTAAACTGTGCGAAGCCATCTGCCCGGCGCAGGCCATCGTGATCGATGCGGAACCGCGCGCGGACGGGTCGCGCCGCACCACGCGTTACGACATCGACATGACCAAATGTATCTACTGCGGTCTGTGCGAAGAGGCCTGTCCGGTCGACGCCATCGTCGAGGGGCCGAATTTTGAATTTTCGACCGAGACCCGCGAAGAACTTTTTTATAACAAGGAGCGTCTGCTGGCCAACGGCGACCGCTGGGAGGCCGAGATCGCGAAGAATCTGGAACTGGACGCGCCCTATCGGTGATGCCTGGCAATAGGGCGTTCGGGACACGATCCGGGACCTGCTGAAGGCAAGACAACTGCCACCGTTCGGGTGGCAAAACAGAACGCCACCCAAAGTGGCAAAAACGAAGAGGTCCCGCATCAGGTGCGGGAAGTTACAAAATGACCATAACGGTTTTGGCATTTTATATATTCGCGCTGGTCACCTTGACGGCCGGCCTGTTTACTGTGCTGTCGCGCAACCCCGTGCATTCGGTGCTGTGGCTGATCCTGTCGTTTTTTTCCACTGCCGGTTTGTTTGTGCTGCTGGGGGCCGAATTTGTCGCCATGTTGCTGGTCATTGTTTACGTGGGCGCGGTGGCGGTGTTGTTTTTGTTCGTGGTGATGATGCTGGACGTGGATTTCGCCGAGCTGCGCGGCGGTCTGACCAAATACATGCCGCTGGGGCTGTTGTTCGGGGTGATCCTGTTGGTGGAACTTGGACTGATCCTTGGCCACTGGAGCTTTGCACCCGAGGCCGCGCAAGCCCGCGCCGCGGTGACGCCGCTGGCCAGCGACACTCACAACACGGCAGCACTTGGCCAGTTGATTTACACGCAGTATATTTTTCTGTTCCAGATCGCCGGCCTGATCCTGTTCGTGGCGATGATCGGTGCAATCGTTCTGACCATGCGCCACCGGCCCGACATCAAAAGGCAGGTGGTGCTGGAGCAATTGTTCCGCGATCCCGATGCGGCGATGGAACTGGTGGATGTGAAACCGGGGCAGGGGCTGGGGCCATGAAAATTGGTGTGACGCTTACGCTTGTGACGGAGATTGTCACTGGCATTACCGTAGCCAACGGTTGGACTTGAGGGAATTGACATGATCTCACTTGAACATTATCTCACCGTCGCTGCTTTCCTGTTTGTCACGGGTATTTTCGGCATATTCCTGAACCGTAAAAACGTGATCGTCATATTGATGTCGGTCGAGCTGATGCTGCTGGCGGTCAATATCAACCTTGTCGCGTTCTCGGCCTTTTTGGGCGATCTGACGGGGCAGGTGTTTACCATGTTCGTTCTGACCGTCGCGGCTGCCGAGGCGGCGATTGGGCTGGCGATACTGGTCAGTTTCTTTCGCAACCGCGGCACCATTGCCGTTGACGATGTCAATGTGATGAAGGGCTGAGCGGGCACATGGAAACCATTCTTCTATTTGCGCCACTTCTGGGTGCTTTGATTGCGGGCTTTGGCCACCGCGTGATCGGCGAGCAGGTGGCGATAGTCACGGCTACATCGCTGTTGTTTCTGGCCGCCGCGCTGAGCTGGTTGATTTTTCTGACTTATGACGGCGAAATGCAGATCATCCCGTTGGTGCGGTGGATCGAAAGCGGCGCGCTGTCCACCGACTGGGCCATCCGGCTGGACCGGCTTACGACGATCATGCTGGTGGTGGTGACGACGGTATCGAGCCTCGTGCATCTTTACAGTTTCGGCTATATGGACAACGATCCGCAGTGGCGCGAAGGCGAAAGTTACAAGCCGCGTTTCTTTGCGTACCTGTCCTTTTTCACCTTTGCCATGTTGATGCTGGTCACCAGCGACAACCTGCTCCAGATGTTTTTCGGCTGGGAGGGCGTGGGCGTGGCGTCCTATCTGCTGATCGGATTCTATTACCGCAAACCCACCGCCAATGCTGCGGCGATGAAAGCGTTCATTGTCAACCGCGTGGGCGATTTTGGCTTTGCCCTGGGGATTTTCGGGCTGTTTTTCATGGTCGACAGCATTAATTTGACCGATGTTTTCGCCGCTGGTGAAGATCTGTCCAAAACCAGAATGGAATTTATCGGCTGGGAATTCTCCGCCGTGGAAATCCTGACGTTGCTGTTGTTCGTCGGCGCGATGGGTAAGTCGGCGCAGCTGTTTTTGCACACATGGCTGCCCGACGCGATGGAAGGCCCGACGCCGGTGTCGGCGCTGATCCACGCGGCAACTATGGTCACGGCGGGCGTGTTTCTGGTCGTGCGCATGTCGCCGCTGTTTGAATTTGCACCGGGCACTCTGGCCTTTGTCACCGTGATCGGTGCGACCACCGCCTTTGTCGCCGCTACCATCGGCCTTGTGCAAAACGACATCAAGCGCGTGATCGCCTATTCCACCATGAGCCAGCTTGGCTATATGTTCGCCGCCGCCGGTGTGGGCGTCTATCAGGTGGCGATGTTCCATTTGTTCACCCACGCGTTTTTCAAAGCCATGCTGTTCCTGGGTGCTGGGTCGGTGATCAATGCCATGCACCACGAGCAGGACATGCGCCGCTTTGGGGCTTTGCGCAAAAAAATCCCCGTGACGTTCTGGGCGATGATGATCGGCACTTTGGCGATCACCGGTGTGGGATTGCCTTCGGTCATCGCAAAGTTCGGCCACACGCCCATTGGGTTCGCTGGATTTCTGTCCAAGGACGCGATTATCGAAAGCACCTATGCGGCGGGTTCATCCGTTGGACAATTCGCCTTTGTTTTGCTGGTGCTTGCTGCCGCGATGACAGCGTTTTACAGTTGGCGGCTGATGTTCATGACGTTCTACGGCGCGCCCAAAGGCGATGCCCATACCCACGAACACGCCCACGAAAGCCCGCTGACCATGCTGGTGCCGCTGGTCGTGCTGGCGCTGGGGTCAATTTTCGCGGGCATGATCTGGTACGGTGATTTCTTTGGCGAACATGTGGAGGCGTTCTTTGGCAATTCGGTCTTTACCGACCACCATCACAACACCGTTTTGCACGATGCCCACCATGTGCCGACATGGGTAATCTGGGCGCCGTTCGTCGCCATGGTTGGCGGGTTTCTGGTGGCGTGGCTGTTTTATATTCGCCGCCCCAACCTGCCCGGCGCGCTGGCGGCGCAGTTTTCTGCCGTGCACCGGTTGCTTTATAACAAGTGGTACTTTGACGAGATTTACGACCTGCTGTTCGTGCGTGGCGCCAAGGCGTTGGGGCGGCTGTTGTGGAAAAAGGGCGACGGCAGCCTGATAGACGGCGGAATCAACGGGCTGGCCTTGGGAATCGTGCCGTTCCTGACCCGCACCGCCGCGCGGATGCAGTCGGGTTTCCTGTTCCATTATGCGTTCGCCATGTTCATCGGCATCGTGGTGCTGGTGTCGTGGGCCGCCCTGAACGGGAGCACCAACTGATGGATAACCTGCTGTCGATCATCATATCAATACCGCTGATCGCGGCGGGGATCATGGCGCTTTTGTTGCGCGGTGACGATGACGCGGCCCGCCAGAACGCCAAATGGCTGGCGATGATCGCCACTTCGGCCACGTTTGTGATTTCGCTGGTGTTGTATACCCAGTTTGATCCGGCAGATCCGGGTTTTCAGTTTGTCGAACAGCACAGGTGGCTGGCGGGGCTGAGCTATAAACTGGGCGTCGACGGGCTGAGTGTTCTGTTTGTTCTTCTGACGACATTCCTGATGCCGATCGTCATTCTGGCCAGCTGGCAGGTCACCGACCGCGTCAAAGAATACATGATCGCGTTCCTGGTGCTCGAAAGCCTGATGATCGCGGTTTTTTGCGCGCTTGACCTGATCCTGTTTTATGTGGTGTTCGAGGCCGGACTGATCCCGATGTTTCTGATTGTCGGCGTCTGGGGCGGCAAGGACCGCGTTTATGCGGCGTTCAAGTTCTTTTTGTATACGCTTCTGGGATCGGTGTTGATGCTGGTGGCGATGATCGCCATGGTGATGGACGCGGGCACCACCGATATTGTGGCTTTGCTACAGCATGAGTTTTCGAGCAGTACAATTTCGCTGCTTGGCTGGCAGATCGTTGGCGGCGCGCAAACCTTGATGTGGCTGGCGTTTTTCGCCAGTTTTGCCGTCAAATTGCCCATGTGGCCGGTGCATACCTGGCTGCCCGACGCGCACGTGCAGGCACCCACTGGCGGCTCTGTGGTGCTGGCGGCGATCCTGCTGAAAATGGGCGGTTACGGGTTTTTGCGCTTTTCGCTGCCGATGTTTCCGGTGGCGTCAGAATTGATGGCCGGTTTTGTTCTATGGCTGTCGGTGATAGCGATCATCTACACATCGCTGGTGGCGCTGATGCAGGACGACATGAAAAAGCTGATCGCCTATTCGTCGGTGGCGCATATGGGTTTCGTGACCATGGGGATATTTGCTGCCAACCAACAGGGCGTCGACGGCGCGATCTTCCAGATGGTCAGCCATGGGTTCATTTCGGGGGCGCTTTTCTTAAGCGTCGGCGTGATTTACGAGCGTATGCACACCCGCGATATCGCCGCTTATGGTGGGTTGGTGGTGCGGATGCCTGCCTATGCGCTGATCTTCATGTTCTTTACGCTGGCCAACGTCGGATTGCCGGGCACTTCGGGATTTGTCGGAGAATTCCTGACGCTGGTCGGGGTGTTTCAGGCCAGTACCATGGTGGCGTTCTTTGCCACAACCGGCGTGATCCTGTCGGCAGCCTATGCATTGTGGCTGTACCGCCGGGTGATTTTCGGCGAGCTGATCAAGGAAAGCCTGAAACAGATCAATGACTTAAGCGCACGCGAAAAATGGGTAATGGCGCCGTTGGTGGCGATGACGCTGGTGTTGGGGCTATATCCGGCTTTGGTGCTGGATGTGATCGGCCCCTCGGTCACGGCGCTTTTGGGAAATTACGACAGTGCGCTAAGCGCGGCAGACGCCGTGCAACTGGCACTGGAATAAGGGCAGCATCATGATCGGCACAGACATTCAAACGCTGCTTCCCGAACTGATCCTCGCGGGTTTTGCCATGGCGGCGTTGATGTGGGCGGTTTACCGCGGCAAAGACGCCGAAGCGCCGACCATCCTGTGGCTGACGGCGGTGCTGATGGCGGGGCTGGGTGTCTGGTTGGGCACGCAGGTAAGCGGATCAGAGTCCGCCTTTGACGGCGCGTTCGTCAACGATGGGTTTGCGCGCTTTGCCAAAGTCGTCATTTTGTTGTCGGCGTCGGTCATTCTGTTGCTGTCACAAGATTACCTGACGCGCAACGACCTGATGAAATTCGAATTTCCGGTTCTGGTGGCTTTGGCGGTGGTCGGCATGATGCTGATGGTCAGCGCCGGTGATCTGATCGCGCTATATATGGGGCTGGAGCTGCAATCGCTGTCGCTTTACGTCATCGCGGCGTTCAGGCGCGACAGCCTGAAATCCACTGAGGCCGGGTTGAAATATTTTGTGCTGGGTGCACTGTCGTCGGGATTGTTGCTGTACGGAGCCTCGCTGATCTACGGGTACGCCGGCACGACCGCATTTGACGGTATCCGCGCCGTGGCGGCGGCAGAAGGCGGCACACCGCTTGGCCTTTTGTTTGGGTTGGTGTTCCTGTTGACCGGACTATCGTTCAAAGTGTCCGCGGTTCCGTTTCACATGTGGACGCCCGATGTGTACGAAGGCTCGCCCACGCCGGTCACCGCATTCTTTGCCACCGCGCCGAAAATGGCGGCGATGGCGCTGATTGCGCGGGTGATGTTCGACGCCTTTGGTACGGTGACGCAGGACTGGACGCAGATCATCGCGTTGTTGTCGGTTGCGTCGATGTTTCTGGGGGCCATCGCGGCGATTGGCCAAAGCAACATCAAACGCCTGATGGCGTATTCAAGCATCGGGCATATGGGTTTTGCGCTCATGGGTCTGGCGGCGGGTGATGCGGCGGGCGTGCAGGCAATGCTGATCTACATGGCGATTTACGTGACCATGAATATCGGTGTGTTCGCCTTTATTCTGAACATGGAAAAAGACGGGCGCGCGGTGACCGATATTTCTGCCCTGAATATGTACTCAACCGTCGAACCGCTGCGCGCTGCGGCCTTGATGGTGCTGATGTTCAGCCTTGCCGGAATTCCGCCGCTGGTTGGGTTTTTTGCCAAATTTTATGTGCTGCAAGCAGCGGTCAACGCCGATCTGGCGTGGCTGGCGGTGGCCGGTGTGATTGCCTCGGTGATCGGGGCGTTTTACTATTTGCGGGTCATTTACCTGATGTATTTTGGCGAACCATCAGAAGCGCTTGATGGCTCCATGCCGGGGCTGCATTGGGGTGCGCTGATGGTATCGGCTTTTATCATGGTCGCAGGTGTTGTGAATCTGTTCGGCGTGGAAGGCTTCGCCGCCGCCGCTGCCGCCGCATTGTTGAAATAAATGCACGACTGGCCAGCGGGCGTCGACAAGCGCGTTCTGGACAGCGTTGACAGCACCATGGCCGAGGCGGCCCGGACCGCGTCTGAATTGACGACGCCTATGTGGATTTTGGCGCTGGAGCAGACGGCAGGGCGCGGGCGTCTGGGGCGGGTCTGGAGTGACCCCAAGGGCAATTTTGCCGCCACGTTGGTGATGCGACCTACAGGATCGGCGGCGCAGGTGGCGCTCTATTCGTTCGTGGCATCGCTGGCGTTGCGCGAGGCGTTGGTGTCGCTGAGCGGGCGCGAGGCCGATTTTACACTGAAATGGCCCAATGATGTGCTGCTACGCGGTGGAAAGCTCGCGGGGATCCTGCTTGAAAGCACAGGGCAGGGCGGCAGCGTAACCCATCTGTCAATCGGATTTGGCGTTAATTTGCAGGCGGTCCCCGAAAACGCCGACCAGGGCGATTTCACACCTGTTTGCCTGCGTGCGGAACTGGGACTTTCGGTGACGCCGGAGGCGTTTCTGGATGCGCTGGCACCCGCTTTTGCACGGTTTGAGGCGCAGTTCTCGACCATGGGTTTTGCGCCCATCCGTACGGCGTGGCTGGCCCATGCCACTCGGTTGGGGCAGGTCATCAACGCCCGCACCACGCAGGGCGACATGACCGGCACATTTCAAACGGTGGACGAGCAAGGTGCGCTTGTTCTAAAAGACGCCAAAGGCAGCCACAGGATCGCCGCCGCTGACATCTACTTTTCATAGGCTCGTTTTATGCTGCTCGCCATCGACGTCGGAAATACCAACACGGTTTTTGCCATTCACGACGGCCAAAACTTTTTAGCCGATTGGCGCTGTGCCACCGAACACGCGCGCACAGCGGACGAATATTTTGTCTGGCTCAGCACGCTGATGTCGCTGCAAGACATTCGCGTGACGCTGGACAAGGTGATTATTTCGGCGGTGGTGCCGCAGGCGGTCTATAACCTGCGTGTGTTGTCGGACCGTTATTTCAATTGCCGGCCTCTGGTCGTCGGCAAGCCCGATTGCAATTTACCGGTCGAGGTGCGTGTCGATGCCGATACACAGGTCGGCGCGGATCGGCTGGTCAACACGGTCGGGGCGTTTGATCTTTTCGGGGGTGATCTGATCATTGTTGATTTTGGCACGGCCACGACGTTTGATGTTGTGGACACCGACGGGGCCTATATCGGCGGTGTGATCGCGCCGGGGGTCAATCTGTCGGTCAAGGCGCTGCACGAGGCTGCTGCAGCTCTGCCGCATGTGGATGTCACCAGACCGCAAAACGTGATCGGCACCAACACGGTTGCCTGCATGCAATCGGGCGTCTATTGGGGCTACATCGGGCTGATCGAGGGCATTTGCCGCGAAATCAAGTCCGAGCGCAACCGGCCCATGAAAATCCTTGCCACCGGTGGTCTGGCACCGCTGTTTGATCAGCAATCGCAGCTTTTCGATCATGTGGAACGTGATCTGACCATGATTGGGCTGGCGGTCATCAATGCATTTAATCGGAAAGACTGAACCATGGCTGAAAACCGGCTGATCTACCTGCCACTGGGCGGAGCGGGTGAAATCGGGATGAACTGTTATGTCTACGGCTTTGGCCCGGCGGACAGGGAACGGTATATTCTGGTCGACCTCGGTGTGACCTTTCCGACGATGGATAGCAGCCCAGGTGTCAACCTGATCATGGCCGACGTCGATTGGATCAAGGCCCGCGCCGATCGTATCGAAGCGATATTCATTACACACGCCCATGAAGATCACATTGGTGCATTGGGATTTTTGCACGGCTTACTTCAGGCGCCGGTTTACGCACGCCCGTTCACAGCCGCCAATTGCCGGCGTAAACTGGAAGATGCAGGGCGTGACCCCGAGGTGGTGATCGAACTGTCCGCCTTTCCCGAGACGGTACAGCTTGGCGCGTTTTCGGTTGGATTTCTGCCACTGGCGCATTCGATCCCCGAGGCGTCAGGGCTGATTATCGACACGCCCGCCGGGCGTGTGGTGCATACCGGCGATTTCAAACTGGATAAAAAACCTGTGGTGGGCGACCCTTACCGGCCCGAACTGTGGCGCGAGATTGCCAAGCCTGGCATTCAGGCGCTGGTGTGCGACAGCACCAATGTGTTTTCGCCGCTGGCCGGGCGCTCTGAATCGTCACTGCCCGAAGCCATTACCAAGCTGGTAAAATCAGCCGGGGGGATGGTGGTCGCAACGACGTTTGCTTCAAACGTGGCGCGGCTTAAAACGCTGGCGCAAGCCGGGGTCGATGCGGGGCGTTCGGTGCTGGTGCTGGGGCGCTCGATGCAACGGATGCTGGCCACCGCACAATCCACCGGCGTTCTGGGTGATTTCCCTCCGACCGTGACGCTGGAAGACGCGGGCGATATCCCGCGCGAAAACCTGATGATGCTGGTGACCGGATCACAGGGCGAGCGACGCGCCGCCTCGGCGCAACTGGCCAATGGTAAATATCTG
>CAZPQL010000048.1:0-23684 GCA_964588725.1 uncultured Rhodobacterales bacterium | reverse complement strand
ATCGTGTCCCAAAACGGCGGCGGCGGCATTCAAACCCGCCATCATCCCCTGTGCAGCGGCCTCTTCGTAACCCGTTGTACCATTAATCTGCCCGGCCAGAAACAGTCCAGCCACATTTTGAAGCTCCAGAGTCGGCCGCAGCGCCCGCGGATCAATATAGTCATACTCGATGGCGTAGCCGGGCTGTAGTATTATGGCGTTTTCCAGCCCGCGCATTGAGCGAACATAGGCCAGCTGCACGTCCTCAGGCAGAGACGTTGAAATTCCGTTCGGATAAACGGTCTGAAGAGTCAGCCCTTCCGGCTCCAAAAAGACCTGGTGCGAGTCCTTTTCGCCAAAGCGCATAATTTTGTCTTCGATCGACGGGCAATACCGGGGTCCGATACCCTCGATCATGCCGCCATACATGGCGGATTTGCCAATATTTTCCCTGATTATGTCGTGTGTGACGCTATTGGTATGGGTGATGGCGCAGGACACTTGCCTGACAATCGGCTTTTCGGACAAAAATGACATCATTTCCGGCGCCTTATCGCCGGATTGAACCTCCAGCACCTGCCAATCTATCGAATTTCGGTCCAATCGCGGCGGTGTACCGGTTTTCAGCCGTCCCATCGGCAAACCAAGCTGATCCAGTTGAGTCGCCAACTGCGTTGCAGGCAGCTCGTGCATTCGTCCTGCCGGCGTGGCGGTGTTTCCAATGTGAATTATACCACGCAGGAATGTTCCCGCGGTCAATACGGCAGCGGCACAGGTAATTTCGGACTGATCCTGCAACTTTACGCCCGTCACCCGGTCGTTTTGAATCAGAAATGCGCTGACTTCGCCCTCAAGCACAGTCAAATTGGGAGTGAGGTGAATCTCGTGCTGCATGGCAGCCCGATACAAATCGCGGTCTGCCTGCAATCTTGGGCCCTGGACGGCTGGCCCCTTGCTGCGATTGAGTAATCTGAACTGGATTCCTGATTTATCCGCAATTTTTCCCATCAAGCCGTCCAGGGCATCGATTTCACGAACCAGATGGCCCTTACCCAGACCACCTATTGCCGGATTGCACGACATTTCACCGATTTTTGCAAAGCTATGCGTCACAAGCGCAACTTTGGCGCCTTTGCGGGCGGCAACGTGTGCTGCCTCTACGCCCGCGTGGCCGCCACCGACAACGACTATATCAAAATCCTGATGTTTCACGTGAAACAATTCCTATTTTCCAAGACAGAATCGCGAAAACAATTCATCAAGTATATGTTCAACGTCCACACGTCCAATCAAAGAATCCAACTGCCGTAGGGCTTGGCGAATATCATCCACAATGAGCTCAGTGCCAATCTGATTTTCCAGTAGTGTATTCAACGCCTTAGAAATTGAACCTGACGCGTTTTTCATGGACTCGCGATGACGTGCATTCAATGTCACCCCTGCATTGACGGCAACGTCACGAAAAACCTGTGACACTTTCTCTACCAGTAGCTCAATTCCCTGCCCTGTCTTCCCCGAGACAGCCAAACCACTGATTCCACGGTATAAATCGGCCTTTCCCCTGACCAAAATGTCCTGCGGCCGTCGATCGACATGAAAAACCTCTTCCATAGATTTCTCAACAAGAAAAATCCGCAGATCAGCACCTTTTGCACGCGCAACTGCCCGTTCGATACCCAGGCCTTCAATAGCGTCCTCAGTTTCGCGGAGCCCGGCCGTATCCAGAAACGTCACTGGCAGTCCGCCCAGATCCATACGTACCTCTACAACGTCACGGGTTGTGCCGGCAATTTCTGACGTGATAGCGGCATCCCGACCCGCCAGCCGGTTCAACAAGGTTGACTTACCAACATTGGGCGCGCCGACGATAGCCACCTCGAATCCGTCCCGAATTCTTTCAGACAGATAACTACCTTCAATTTCCTCATCCAAATCAACCAAAAAATCCTGCAGAAGCGCCTTCACCTCGGGATTTACGTCTGTCGGTACTTCGTCGTCAACAAAATCGATCGTGGCCTCCAGCAGCGCCGCAGCCCTGATCAACTGATTGCGCCACTTTTCCGCCCGCTCGCCTATGGCACCACGCAACACCCGCAAGGCCTGTTTTCGCTGTGCTTCGGTTTCCGCGTCGATCAGATCGCCCAATCCTTCGACCTGAGTCAGGTTCAGACAATCATTTTCCAGCGCTCGGCGGGTGAATTCTCCGGGGGTTGCCAAGCGTAGCCCATCGATCGCCCCAAGCGACTGCAAAACAGCGGAAATTGTGGCGACAGACCCGTGCAAATGCAGTTCGGCCACTTTTTCGCCCGTAAAACTGGCGCCTTCTTCAAAGCAAATGATCAGAGCGTCGTCGATTTGCCCGCAAGACGCGTCAGAAAGCCGACGTAACCCTGCCTGACGGGGCTTTGGTAGGGAGCCCGCCAAACTGCGCACAGCGTCCCACGCGAGCGTGCCTGACACGCGCACGACGGCGACACCCGCCTTGCCACGGGCACTGGCCAGAGCAAAGATCGTATCCATAGGAACGCCAACAAAAGACCGCTCACCGGCCATTGCCTTTACGTGTTCATCGAATCGAAAAATTCTTCGTTGGATTTAGTCTGTTTCAATTTACCCAGCAGGAATTCAATCGCGTCTGTTGTCCCCATGGGGTTCAGAATACGCCGCAGCACAAAAGTTTTCGTCAGATCATTTTTATCTACCAAAAGCTCTTCTTTGCGGGTGCCGGACTTCAGAATATCGATAGCCGGATAAACGCGTTTGTCGGCGATTTTGCGATCCAGAACCAATTCAGAGTTGCCGGTGCCTTTGAATTCTTCGAAAATAACTTCGTCCATTCGTGAGCCGGTTTCGATCAAAGCCGTCGCGATGATTGTCAGCGAGCCGCCTTCTTCAATGTTGCGTGCAGCGCCGAAAAATCGCTTTGGTCGTTGCAATGCATTGGCATCCACACCACCGGTCAGAACCTTGCCCGACGATGGTACAACTGTGTTGAAGGCGCGTCCAAGACGCGTGATCGAATCAAGCAAGATCACCACGTCCCGCTTGTGTTCGACCAAACGCTTGGCCTTTTCGATCACCATTTCCGATACTGCAACGTGCCGGGTTGCAGGTTCGTCAAACGTCGAAGACACAACTTCACCTTTGACCGAGCGCTGCATATCGGTCACCTCTTCCGGGCGCTCATCGATCAGCAGTACGATCAGGTAGCAATCCGGGTGATTTTTTTCGATTGAATTGGCGATATTCTGCAGGATCACCGTTTTACCGGTGCGTGGCGGTGCCACAATAAGCGACCGTTGCCCTTTGCCGATTGGCGCAACCAAATCAATCACCCGTGCAGTTTTATCTTTGATCGTCGGATCCTCTATTTCCAGTTTGAACCGCTCTTCCGGATATAGTGGCGTCAGGTTGTCAAAATGAACTTTATGCTTGGCATCTTCGGGGTTGGTGAAATTGATCTGACTGACCTTGACCAAAGCAAAATAACGCTCGCTGTCACCGGGGGACCGAATGACGCCTTCAACTGTATCTCCGGTGCGCAAGGAAAACTTTCGGATTTGGCTGGGGCTGACATAAATATCATCGGGACCGGCCAGATAGTTCGCCTCGGGTGAGCGCAAAAACCCGAACCCGTCCTGCATGACTTCAAGCACGCCATCGCCAGAAATTTCTGCGCCTTCTTCAGCCGTTTCCTTCAGAATGGCAAACATCATGTCGCCCTTGCGCATGGTGGATGCATTCTCGATCTCAAGCTCCTCAGCCGTCGCCAACAGATCAGCGGGGCTTTTGGATTTTAGTTCGGAAAGTGAAAGTGTGTCTAATGCCATGAAGAGTCCATACGTCCAGCCAGTTGCCCGTGCCGGATCTGTTATAAAAGAGAAAATGTCTTGCGCGGCCGGACGGCCAGACGGGCGATCTTTAACAAGCTGGGGTTAACAATGTCAATGATCCAACTTTAGAACGGTCGGGCGATCACCATGATAACGATGACAATCATCGCTACGGTAGGGACTTCGTTCATAAGACGAAATTGTTTTCCCGTTGTTTGACATGTACCTGCGGCAATTTCCCTGCGCTTTTTACTCAGCCACATGTGAAACCAGGACATTACCAAAACAGCAACAGCTTTGACCCATGGCCATACAAACGACCAGTCGATGATACCGGGTGTGAAAACCATCAGCCCGCCAAACAGCCATGTCGCTATCATTGCCGGATTCATGATCACGCGTAGTAATTTATCTTCCATAGTCTGAAACAGACTATGTGCAGCGCCGGAGCCGTCAACGGATTCAACATGATGAACATAAAGACGGGGCAGATACAAAAGACCTGCCATCCAGGAGATCACCGAAATCACATGTAACGATTTAACCCAGGGATAGAGATTGATAAGGATATCAGCCATTTTCTTCCTGTCTTCCGGCGGGTGTCTGCCCGAACCTATAAATAAAATATATATTAGAAAAGATTGTAGATGAAGTAGATAGGGATGCAATGCGGGGATACTTGGTATTATTCACATACTAACAAAGCAATGTGCATTATTTAGTGGCGGGAAATTGATCGATTAACAAATGCATTTACCTTTTATTTCCAAACCTTTATCAGATATTTGGTTGTGGAAAACCTGTGCGGGAAATTCGATTTATCTAAAACATTACAAAAAATCAGGTAGCTCACAGCCTGAGGCTAAATCTTAGCCTGTTAAGAAATTGTTTACGGATTCTTATCAACTCGCCAGTTCCTAACTGCAGCCTTGGTTGTTAATAAAATGGAAACTTTTGTCGTCAAAATGAGAACAATCTTACGCACATGAACATACAGAGTACGTCCAATCTAATTCTGGCGTCCGGTTCGCGCGCCCGCGCTGAAATGCTGGACGGGGCTGGTGTACAGTTCACGGTTCTCGCCGCCCAAGTCAACGAGGACGCAATCAAATCTTCATTGCTCGATAAAGGGCGGGATTGCCGCGGTATTGCGGATTATCTGGCAGAGCAAAAAGCGCTGGGTGCGTCCATCGCACACCCGGACGCAACGGTGATTGGTTGTGATCAGGTGTTGGAATTTCTCGGCGCGCCAATCAGCAAATCACCCTGCATGGCAGAAGCACGCGCACTGTTGCAACGGTTGCGCGGGCAAAGCCACATGTTGCACAGTGCCGTCGTGCTGACAAAAAACGGACAGCCCCTTTGGCGACTGGTAGACACCGTGCGTCTGGTCATGCGGGATTTTTCCGACGCTTTTCTGGAGGATTATTTGGCACATGAGACCGCCATCTTGGATTGTGTCGGCTGTTATCGGCTGGAGTCCCGGGGCGTCAGGCTTTTCACCGCGATAGAAGGAGACTACCATTCCGCGATGGGTCTACCGCTTGTGGCACTATTGAACCAACTAACCCTTACCGGAGTTTTGCAGCGATGAGCCAAAAGAAAATTCCATTAGCGGGTGTTATTGGATCGCCGGTCGCGCATAGCAGATCGCCGCGATTGCACAGATATTGGCTGAACGCGTTGAAAATCGACGGGTATTATATCCCGATCGATTTGACACCGGACAGCTTTGGAGCAGGGCTAAAGTCATTACCGGCTTTGGGATTCAAAGGCGTGAACATAACGATACCACATAAAGAAAGGGCGCTGCAGCTGGCCGACGACGTAACCGACCGGGCGGCTTTGATCGGGGCGGCCAACACGCTGACATTTCGCAAAAACGGACATATTCACGCGGATAACACGGACGGCTACGGGTTTATCGCCAACCTAAAACACAGCGCGCCGAACTGGCGTGCCGCCGATGGGGTCGCGGTAGTGTTTGGTGCCGGAGGCGCGGCGCGCGCCGTGGTGTCGGCGCTGCTGGGCGAGGGTGCACCGCGCGTGGTTCTCGTGAATCGCACGCGCAACCGCGCGGAAATCCTGCGCGAAAGATTTGGTAACAGGGTTGAAGTGGTTGACTGGGGCAAAACCGGCGACGCACTTGCAACCGCTGCGACAATTGTCAACACGACCGCATTGGGGATGAATGGTGCGAACGACCTTGCCTTGGTCGGTCAGAATATCAGCGCCGGGGCACTGGTTACCGATCTGGTCTACACGCCGCTTGAGACCGGTTTTTTACGCGATGCAAAGAAACTGGGGCTTCAAACCGTCGACGGGCTGGGCATGCTGCTCCACCAGGGAGTGCCGGGATTTGAAAGCTGGTTTCGTAAAAAGCCCTCGGTCGATGATGATCTGCGCCGACACATGGTAGCGCCATGATTATTCCCGGCATGTTTCAGCTTGGTCTGACCGGGTCGATCGCCATGGGTAAATCGACGACGGCGCAGTTTTTCCGCGACGAAGGGATACCTGTTTGGGACGCGGACGAAACAGTGCACCGGCTTTACAGCACGTGTGAAACACTGATCGAAAAAATCCGGTCCATTTCGGCAGGTCTGATCATCGGAGACAAGGTAGATCGGGCGGCTTTGCGCCAATGGATTGCGGGGGACGCAACCGCGCTGAAAGCGCTTGAAGATATCGTTCACCCGTTTGTCTCCAGAGACCGGCAGGAATTTGTTGACGCATGCAATCAACAGGGGCACGCCTTGATCGTTCTGGACGTGCCACTGCTTTTTGAAACCAACGCGCAGGATCAGTTCGACGCTGTTCTGGTCGTCACGGCGCCGTCGATAATCCAGCGCGAGCGCGTGCTGGCCCGGTCTGATATGACAGCAGATCATTTGGATACCGTGCTGCGGAACCAGATGCCGGACGTGGAAAAACGCCAGCGCGCCGATTTCGTCATCGCGACGGTCTCGCTTGCCGTGGCGCGCAGTAACGTTCAGAATTTGATTGTGCGGCTCAGTCAAGAGGCCCGGGACAATGCGTGAAATTGTACTTGATACGGAAACCACGGGACTGGACCCTGCGTCGGGTGACCGGATCGTGGAAATTGGCGCGATCGAGCTGAAAAACCATATGCCAACGGATCGGGTGTATCATCAATATATCAACCCACAGCGGGCCATGCCCGCCGGGGCTTTTGCCGTTCACGGTCTGAGCGATCAATTTTTAGTCGACAAACCGGTATTCAAGGACATTGCGGCCGATTTTGTGGCGTTTGTGGACGGGGCCAGTCTGATCATCCACAACGCGAGTTTCGACATGAAGTTTATCAACGCCGAACTGGAGTGGGCGGCCCTCCCAAAGATCCCCTATACGCGCGCCATCGACACGCTGGATATGGCGCGGCGAAAATTTCCGGGTGCGCAGAATTCACTGGATGCGCTGTGCCGCCGTTTCGGCGTGGACAATACGGCCCGCGTCAAACACGGTGCGTTGTTGGACAGCGAAATTCTGGCCGAGATTTATCTGGAGCTGATCGGGGGACGCCAGCCTGATTTTGGACTGAACGCACCGCGGATCGCGCCGGACTATTCTGTGCCCAATAAGGTTGCGCCGACGGGCCCACTGCGGCGTCCAAGCCCGCTTGGGCCGCGCTTGACCAGTCAAGAGAAATCCGCGCACGCAGCGTTTGTCGAAACACTGGGCGAAGATGCATTCTGGAAGAAATTCAGCTGATCGGCAAGTGATTCAGGAAACCGGTTGGCCCTCTTTTTCGGCGGCGGCACGCCTTTCGATCTCTTGCTGATAAAGCGCCAGAAAATCAATACTGTCCAGATTCAGCGGCGGGTAGCCACCGTCTCGGGTAATGTCGCCAACAATGCGGCGCAGATAAGGGAACAACATGCGCGGACATTCGATCAGCAAAAACGGGTGAATTTGATCGTCTGCGACGTTTTCAATGTGAAAAATGCCGCCGTATTCAATTTCGAGAATAAAGAGTTGTTGATCTGATTCTTTGGCCTTGCTTTCGATATTGAGCTTCATCAGGACTTCGAACTGATTGTCCTGCGAACGCTTGCGGGCATCAAGATTGACCTGAACCTGAATATCGGGCTGGATGTTTCCCTCGGCCCCTTTTTGCGCCGCGACGTTTTCAAATGACATGTCACGGATGAATTGGCCGATGACCTGCATTTTGGGCTGCACCGGAGTCTGGTTTTTCGGTTCGGGCGTTTTCTCGTCGGCCATCTGGCGCTCCTGTTAAAAATTTCGGGCAACGCCTATCAGGTCAGTTGACAGGCTACAATCATGTTATCGTGATCGCATCCTACCGCTGGGTCCAGCCGGACTGACCGGGCGGATTGGTATCGTCAATTTCGGTAAACTCGCCCTCTACGACGTCATTTCCAGCCGACATCCCCCGTGACATTTTTGGTCCGGCACCAGCCGGGGTTCGTATAAACTTGCTGCCAAGCCACCTGATCACCATGGCGCGTACCGCCGGAACCAACAGCAATAATCCAACGGTGTCGGTAAAAAATCCCGGCGTTAACAATAACACGGCTGCCACCAGGATCAGCGCCCCCTGCGCAATTGGATCGGCTGGGTCGCGCCCCTCGGCCAACGAAGTCTGCAACCGATTAATCGTCAACGCGCCTTGGGTGCGCATCAAGGTCGTTCCGGCAAAGGCAGTTAGAATCACTATGCCCAAGGTCGGCCAAAGACCGATAAGACCACCAACCTGAATGAACAGTGCGATCTCAAAAATCGGGACCAAAACAAACAGAAACAACAGCCACATCGCGATAACCTCACCTTTCGTCGCAAGACCTGTGGTGGACTTGACCCCACCGGTAACATACATATGTGTGCAGCCAGCCGGATTCCATGTTTTGGACAGGTATTTTTGGGAGAAGTATAAAATGGGTTCCGCGATGATACAATTGATCGTGCTTGCAGGTGTCGCGGTGTTTTTGATTTTACGCCTGAGAAACGTGCTTGGGACCCGCGAAGGATTTGAAAAACCTTCACCAAGCAAAGATTCAGCGCCAGAGATTCCCTATCGCAGAGATTTCGAAGTGATCGAAGGCGGTGTCGATCGCGATATCGGCGATCACGTTGATATCAAAAGCAAAACTGCCAAAGCATTGATGGCCATGAAAGCCGCGGAACCCGAGTTCAGCGTCTCGGAATTTCTTTCGGGCGCGCGGGGCGCTTATGAAATGATAATCATGGGGTTTGAAAGCGGAAACATGGATGCGCTCAAAGACCTTCTGTCGCCAGATGTCTTCGACAGTTTTTCCAGCGTGGTCTCCAAACGCGAAAAAGAGGGACTGAGTGTTGACGCATCCTTTGTTGGTGTTGGCGAGATGAAAATCAAGAAAGCGTCATTTGACAAGAACACCCAAGAAGGCGAAGTCACGATCAGATTTGTCGCGGAACTGACCTCGGTCGTTAAGGATCGTGCCGGTGAAATCGTCGAAGGCCATCCCACGGAAATAAAAAAACAAAGAGACATCTGGACTTTTGCTCGTGCAATGGGCAGCAACGATCCCAACTGGCGGTTGGTGGCAACCGGAGAATGAGGCGAGGACGGCACCAGATTTGGGCCTGCTTTGCACTTGTCGGCGCGATATTGGTGGCAGCGCCATCTTTGAGTGACCCCCGCTTCAAGCGGGTTCGGTTTGATGAACTCGTCGGTTGGCCGCAGGACGATCACGCGGCGGCGTTGACTGTGTTTCTAAATTCCTGTCAGGATATATCCGCGCCCGAATGGGCTCCGATCTGCCAATTTGCCAAAACTCAGAAAAACGCACGTACCTTTTTTGAATTGCTATTCACGCCTGTTCTGATTCACCCGGACGAAACCGCCCTGTTCACCGGATATTTTGAACCCGAGTTGCGTGGATCACGGCAGCGCACCCCTGTCTACCGCTTTCCGATTTACAAAAAGCCGCCTGACCTGATCAAAGGCCAAAGACATTTTACGCGTCAGGAAATCGAAAGTGGCGGACTTCTTGGTCGTGGTCTCGAGATTGCCTGGGTCGATGATCCGGTCGAAGCATACTATCTGCACATACAGGGCTCGGGCAAAATTACTTTTGAAGACGGATCGTCCATACGTGTTGGCTATGCCGGTGAAAACGGGCACGTGTACCGCTCCGCTGCAAGAGAGCTGATCAGACAGGGTGAGATTCCCGCTGCGCAGGCGTCTATCAACGGCGTCAAGAGCTGGTTCAGGAAAAACCCCGAAAAAGGCCGCCGCGCGCTTTGGCACAATGCGTCCTACGTATTTTTTCGCGAAGTGAAAGGCCTGACTGATAAACAGGGACCAATGGGCGCGCTGGATTTACCAATCACCGGATTGCGTTCTATCGCGGTCGATCCGAAATACGTGCAAATGGGTGCGCCGATCTGGGTTGAAAAGGGGGGACAACATGCGCTGCGAAGATTGATGATTGCGCAGGACGTCGGGTCGGCGATCAAGGGTGCCCAAAGGGGGGATATTTTCTTTGGAACCGGGTCTTTGGCCGGAGAGCAGGCCGGCAACACAAAGAACCCCGGTCGTATGGTCGTTTTTCTGCCTCACGAGATCGCCAACCGATTGTTGGGCGATAGCTAGAGAATGACGAAAGGTCCAAAATTCGGGCGGCGCCGAATCAGCACCGAGGACCGTGCACTGTGGGAGAAAGTTATCAAGGACGCCCAGCCGCTGGCGAACCATGACAACGCATCGGACACGCAGCTTTCGGCGAACCCCACCGCATCCGTTACGTCTAAATTTACCGTGCCGGAATTCAGAATTGGCACCAAGGCAGTGCGGCCTGACACTGCTTTTGCCGCTTTGCCGTCGCGACCGGCAAGAAACGCCGGTTTGGATCGAAAGAATTTTGAGCGTCTGAAAAAGGGCAAGCTGCTCATCGACGGTCGGCTTGACCTGCACGGAATGACTTTGGCACAGGCGCATCCGGCGTTGGTTGGATTTGTTTTGGACGCACAAACAAAAGGAAAACGCCTGTTGTTGGTGATTACTGGCAAGGGCAGGCCGCACGCTATTGTGGCGCAGCAACGTGGATTGTTGCGTCGTCAGGTGCCGCTCTGGCTGGGCTTGCAGCCGCTGGCGTCGGCAATTCTGGAAGTATTGCCCGCCCAGAGAAAACACGGCGGCGACGGCGCGTTTTATGTCTACCTTAAGCGGCGGCGCTAGCGCTGTTTTCCCTGGTGACGCGCCGCATGGCCGCAAAAGTCAATGCGCACACTGCCAGGATATAAAACCCAAAGAAATACATTTGGTCCGGGAAATTCAGCCCACGATCGATAAGCCAGCCTGTCAGTCCCGGACCGACTGCCGAACCAAAAACCATCATACTTGTGGCCATTGATTTAATCGCCCCAAGGTTTTCGGTGCCGTAAAATTCTGACCAGAATGCCGTGTTGAGCGTTGCCGCCCCGCCGATCATTATTCCCATTAACGCAAAACCCAATGCCGCCGCGGCCATTGTTTCGCCAGCACTGAATATAAAATATGCCAGCGCCATCGGCACCGAAAAAAACGGCATCAGTCTTGCACATCCCCATTTGTCTATTGCCCAGCCGAAAACCAGCGTTGCAGCGACAGCAACGACCGTGAACATAGGAAACAGCGCCACAAATCCAGCGTGGCTCCAACCTTTGGTTTGTACCAGATGAACTTGTTGGAAAAACAATGCCGTACTGAAAATGCTTGGTGCCGTAATCACGGGCAACACGGCCCAGAACAGCCAGTGCTGAACCACCTGTTTGCGCATCCAGTGGCGGCCTGCCATGCCCGTTGAGCCGGTGGATATGGCGATTGATTTTGGTGACCTCTCTGTGCGTAACAACGAGCGCAGCACAGGAATAAATGTCAAAACCAGCACCCCGGACAAAAGCCAAAGGCTACGCCAGTCGAAAAATGCCAACAACGAGACGAACATCAGTGGCAACATGGCCTCACCCATCGCGAATCCCATATTGGCAACCGCCAGCGCCTTGCCGCGTGTAGCGGAAAACCAGCGGGAAATGGCGACGGCGGAAATATGGCTAAGCATGCCCTGACCGGTGAAACGCAGTGCGAAAATGGCGACGGGCAACATCCAGACCGCGTGAATACTGGCAATGAACCAACACGCAAGCGCCAACAGAATCAGGAATGCGGACCCAAGCGTTTTGGCGCGAAACCGGTCGGACAGTGCCCCTGCCCACAGCAACACAAGAGCAGACACCAAAGTTCCCAGTGAATATATGCCGCCCCACTGCCCGTTGGTCAGGTCAAATGCCTGCATAATTTCACCGGCATAAACCGAGATAAAAAAGGTCTGTCCGAATGATGAGCTGAGTGTCAGCAAAGCCCCGGCGATCAGCCAGCGGGCATTTTGGCGGATGAATTGTGTGAATCCCATGGGCGGATACTGCGCAGGGAAATGGGGGGAGGTCACGGGGAATTAACTATTATCTGGCCACATTCCAACTTGAGCCAACTGAATTTTCGATAATCTTTATCGATTTTACTCTCGCGAATGAAGCAACATAGCAATGGTGAACGCTAAGAACCCGCTCTTGAAGTTCCTGATTATCTTCTAAATCGACTATTTTCAGTCCGATTTCTTTGCAAGCATCCTTCATAAAATGGTGTCCGTGTTCTGATGTATCCAAATAATTCGTTAGCGCTGTCACCACTTTGTCGGCAGCCATTACAGGATCTGAATCGGTTGCGAACATGTTCTCCGAGAGCCACGTCCGGACCATTTTTTTTGAGCCGTCAATTGCTCTCTCACAATTTGATATGAATGCTGGGGGGAACTTATTAAAAACTAGCTGCCAAAGAAACTGTTTAGCAGGGTCTTTTTTTATTTCCTTCAAAGCCCGTTCTATATCATTAAGAACACCCATAGCAGGGGCCCCATCGACTTGCGGGTCAGTTGGCCCCAAACAAGAATGCTTTCCTAAAACAATTTCAGCAGCAGCGCAGGAAATCATAGTTCCGGCCGACATAGCAATTTGCGGCACAATAACTCGAATATTTTTTCCAAACATACTATATAAGTATTCAACTAAAGCCCTTGTCGCCTCAATTCCCCCTCCAGGAGTATGTAAAAGAAGATCTAAGCCTCTATCCCTAGGAAGCTTGTGAACAACGGCCATAAATCCGTTCATGTCCAAATCAGTTATCGCACATTCAGGATGATTCTTCATTTGGAGAAATCCAGAATAATATGCGATTACTGGGCGGCCCACTAATTCCGAGAGCTCTCCAAGATAAGTTTTACGGATTTCGTCGCAGACTTCAGAAGCTGGGCGATCCTTTTGAATTTCTTCAGAAATTACTCTATCTATTTCGTTCCAAGTCGGCATATTTATCCAATGAACATGATCTAATAGTTATGTCTGTAAAATGACCGTATATAGAAAAACTTATTCCGTTTGTTGGACCATCATTGGTAGCTTCATTTATTCCCAAATTCTGAACCCACTCTTCGTCAATGATATTTGCGTCAACCAGTTTTTGCAGTAACTGTGAACCTGCTGTTTCCATCGAATCACCTTCCCTGATGAGTCAGATTTGCACAGACGAGTCAAGTATTCAATAATAATTACAAAACATACCGCGATAAATCCGTAGACCGTGATAATTCGCCCAGATTCTCCTCCACAAACTTGGCATCTACTGTCACCTTCTCGCCGCCCCGGTCCGGTGCTGTGAAACTGATATCTTCAAACACCCGCTCCAGCACGGTGTAAAGCCGCCGTGCGCCGATGTTTTCAACCGACTGGTTTACCTCGGCGGCAATATGCGCCAGCGCCTTGATGCCGCCGGGGGTGAAGTTGATTATCAGCTCTTCCGTGGCCATTAGCGCTGTGTACTGACGGGTCAGCGCGTTGTCGGTTTCGGTCAGGATGCGCACGAAATCATCTTCGGTCAGGGCGCGCAGTTCCACCCGGATCGGCAGACGGCCCTGCAGTTCGGGCAACAGGTCTGACGGTTTGGCGATGTGAAACGCGCCCGATGCGATGAACAGGATATGGTCGGTTTTGACCGGGCCGTGTTTGGTGGAAACCGTCGTGCCCTCAATCAGCGGCAGCAAATCCCGCTGCACGCCCTCGCGGGACACGTCGCCACCGCGGGCGTCAGTGCGGGCGCAAACCTTGTCGATCTCGTCCAGAAAAACGATACCGCTTTCTTCGACCGCGGCGATTGCCTCGCGTGTAACTGAATCCTGATCGATCAGTTTATCGGCCTCTTCGGCGATCAGCAGGTCATAACTGTCGGATACTTTCAACTTCTTGCGGCTGGTACGCCCGCCCATTGCTTTGCCGAACATTTCACCCAGATCCATCATACCCATACCCATTCCGGGTTGCCCCGGCATGTCGAGCATCTGTAGTGGATTGGACTGGTCGGCCAGATCAAGCTCGATCTCGGTATCGTCAAGCAACCCTTCGCGCAACTTTTTGCGAAACATGTCTCGGGTGTTTTGGCGCGCGTCCTTGCCGGCGATGGCGTCGATTACCCGGTCCTCGGCTGCGGAGACCGCACGGTCCTGCGCGTCGCCACGTCTGTGTTCCTGAATCATCATGATGGCACTGTCGACCAGATCGCGCACGATTTGCTCCACGTCACGGCCCACATAGCCGACCTCGGTAAATTTGGTGGCCTCAATCTTGATAAAGGGCGCATCGGCCAGTTTGGCCAGCCGCCGCGAAATTTCAGTCTTTCCGACGCCGGTGGGGCCGATCATCAGGATGTTTTTGGGATAAACCTCGTCGCGCAGTTCGCCGGTCAATTGCCGCCGCCGCCAGCGGTTGCGCAAGGCTACCGCCACGGCCCGTTTCGCGGCGTTTTGGCCAACGATAAAACGGTCAAGCTCTGATACGATTTCGCGGGGGGTCAGATCGGTCATTTAGAAATCTTCTCTACAGTCATGTTTCCGTTGGTATAAACACAGATTTCAGCCGCTATTTCCAAGGCACGTTTGGCTATGTCCTCAGCGGATTTTTTACTGTCGATCATGGCGCGCGCAGCAGCCAACGCGTAATTTCCGCCCGACCCGATGGCCGCGATATCGTGTTCCGGTTCCAACACATCTCCGGCACCGGTGATCACAAAAAGCTCCGCGCCGTCGGTTACGATCAGCATGGCCTCCAGATTGCGCAGGTATTTGTCTGTGCGCCAGTCTTTGGCCAGTTCGACACTGGCGCGGGCCAATTGTCCTGGCGCGGATTCGAGTTTGGCCTCGAGCCGTTCCAGCAATGTGAAAGCGTCCGCCGTAGACCCGGCAAAGCCGCACACCACGTCAAAACCACCCGGTGATATGCGCCGCACCTTTTTGGCCGACCCCTTGATAACCGTCTGTCCTAGGCTGACTTGTCCGTCGCCAACAACGGCCACGTGACCATCCTTTTTTACCGCGATGATCGTCGTACCATGCCAGCCTGGAAACGTGTTGTGCTCCATTGCGCAATCCTTTGTTTTCTGTCCCTTATATGGGTTTTTACACAGCGGGAAACAAGATTTGGATTGTCGACCAGCGCCTTAGTATCGCCCGATTTGTCTGGGATTCTCGGTTTGATAAGGCAATAGACCTAAGTTTTGGCTGAGACATCAAAAGAGCAGGCGCATGAAGGATTCGATCGACCCGATTCAGACCGGTGTAAAACTGGTAATTTGGGATTTGGATGAAACATTCTGGAAAGGCACGTTGTCCGAAGGCGGGATTTCCCCAATTCAGGATAATATAGACATGGTGCGCGCGTTGGTGAACCGTGGCATCATGTGTTCGATCTGTTCCAAGAACGATTTTGCCGACGCAAAATCAAAACTGGAAGAGCTTGGAATCTTTGATCAATTCGTGTTTCCCTTTATCGACTGGACACCAAAGGGACAGGCAATAAAATCGATGATCGCGGCCATGGGCTTGCGCGCCGAGAATGTGATCTTTCTGGACGACAATCACATGAACCTGCAGGAAGCAGCGTTTTTTAATGACACGATAATGTGCATAGATGGCGCGCAGGATCTGAGGTGGTTGCTGGATCATCCCCATTTGCAGGGAAAGGATGACACGACGCACTCAAGGCTGAAACAGTATCAAATCTTGCAGGACAAAACCGCAGAACAGGATTCAAAAGGGCTGTCGAACGTTGAATTTCTGCGCCAAAGCGATGTACGCGTGTCAATAGTCACTGATTTTGACGACAAAATGGACCGCGTGTTCGAGCTGATCAACCGTACCAACCAACTGAACTTTACCAAATCCCGTTTGACAACTGATGAGGAACGGGCGCATTTCGTTGCAGAGCTGCAAAGACCGGGCGTGCACGCCGGTCTGATACACGCCAAAGACAGGTTCGGCGACTATGGCTATATAGGGTTTTTCCAGTACGTTTTGCGGTCGGGGCAAACACGACTGGAACATTTTGCGTTTTCCTGCCGCACCCTGAACATGGGGATCGAACAGTTCATTTTTGAATTTCTGGGGGAGCCGGACATCAAAATTGTTGGTCCTGTGGCCAATGAAATCAAATCGTTCGACGACATGGACTGGGTCAGTTTCGGCGATGACAGCGACTTGGGCGTGACGGAATCAACGGAATCGGTTTGTCTGGTTGGCGGGTGCGATTTGCTGCAGGCATCGTTCTATTTGGGTGCAAAGCGCAGTGAATTTGTTAACTTCGTCAAAGACGGTTCAGTGGTGCGCTACGACGACCCCGGATTTTTTCTGAATCCGCGCGAAGCCATGAAAAACAACACGTTGCTGGAGTCGATCCTTAGCTGGACTTATGACGATATGGTCGCGTTCGATGACTCCATGGCGCAAAGCGACCGGCTGGTAATTTCGCTGTATCAGGCGATGGCCGGGCAGAATTATTTTACTTTTGGCGGTCGCGAATTCGGTGGCGAACATTTGATACATCTGCCACCTCAGGCGCTAAAGGCCATTCTGGCCGGTCCACGGTCGATCCTGTTTGCCAAACGGTTTTTTCACCGGAATTATTCGCTGGATGACAAATCCGCGCTGATCAAACGCGCGCTGGAACGTGTGCGCGATACCAAAAAACCCGGCGCTGCTGCCTATCTCATCAGCGCTGGAACGCTTAATCCTGAAACCGCGCGATCGATGCCATTTCGTGAGCCATACAATGAATTGTGTCGGGCGTTTTGCCAAGAGAACCCGGAATTTACCTATCTCGACGTCGATAGGCTGATCGACGCTCAGCACCACGTCGACGCGCAGCATTTTTCCCGACTGGGGTATTTTGCCATGGCGGAATTCATCCAGTCCCGGAACTAGGGGCCCCCAACACGTCGGACAGCTTTTTTTCCAGCGACTGAGATAATTTATCTCGTCCGGCGGCCTTGGCTCCGGCTATCACGCGGTTCGCCAGCCCAAACCGACCTTTTTCCAGACATTTTTCCATCAGGCCGTAATAGAACCAGGGCAATTCACGCCGTTTGCGATATATCTGGGCGAACAGCCGCGGCGTCAGATTACCGGCGACAGCCGCCAAAACGATTGGCTTTAGAATTTCAGCGCGCCGCAAAAACACTACGGTTTTATGGCCGATATAGTTCATGTTCAGCCGCGTGATGTTGGGGCCCTGCAGGCGGTCGGCCTGTTTTTTATCCAAAGAATCCATGGAGTCGTGAAACAAAAATACCTCACCCGCTGTATGCACATAATCGGCGGCGTCGGAAAACCGGCCTGACCAGTCCTGTTTGCGCCCGCCGTGAAATCGTTTTTCCCATGGCACAAGATTTGTATCCAACGTCGATTGCGGGGAATAGGCCAGCACGGTTGATCCGGGCGCCAGCGAACAGAAAACACAGGACGCGTAGGCCCCCATCGACGTGCCTGTAAAGATGACCTTTTTGAAGCGCCGGAAAAACCCACTGTCGCGCAGACCTTCGAGGTAATCGAACAGCACTTCATCGCGATACCAGTTGGATTTGAACGACATGATTCCCAGGCTGGACCAATTATTTTCGCGGTAAAAACTATCGCCCCACGCCTCGCGCGCAAGACTTTTGTCGTTGACCGAAGACAGATTGTCGAAACCCACCATCAGCACGTCAGTGTCGCGCAGGACGTGCACGGCCGCAAACAATTCAAAATTGACGTAAAATCCGCGCGGCTCTGACGCGCGTGTACCACCCGACCCGGCAAACCGCATGTCGGCAAGCCAATCGGGTGCCAGCTTGGATTCGTCTTGCGGCGTTTCCTGATCTTCGCTGCTCATGCCATTTGCTCTTTTTTTTGCAAAGCCTAGCGGATAAGCAGAAGCAATCCCATGAAAATCTTATCAGAGATTGCGTTCGATTTCCTCGGTTTCGAAAATCTCGATCACGTCGCCTTCTCGGATGTCTTCGTAGTTTTCAAACGCCATGCCACATTCCTGGCTGACCTGAACCTCTTTGACTTCGTCCTTAAAACGTTTCAACGTCTTGAGCTTGCCCTCGTGGATCACGACATTGTCGCGCAAAAGACGTACACCTGCGTCACGCCGGGCCACGCCTTCGGTGACTTCGCAGCCGGCAATTTTGCCAGTGCCAGTGATTTTGAACACTTCTTTGATGGCGGCGTAACCGATGAATGTTTCCTTGATCTCAGCTGACAACAGGCCCGAAGCGGCCTTGCGTACGTCATCGACCAAATCGTAGATGATAGAATAATACCGGATCTCGACGCCCTTTTGGCGCGCACCGTCGCGGGCGGGCGCGTTTGCCCGCACATTGAACCCGATTATCGGCGCGCCCGAGGCTTCGGCCAAAGTCACGTCCGATTCTGTAATTGCGCCCACACCCGAATGCAGCACGCGCACCCGGACTTCGTCATTGCCGACTTTGTCCATTGCCTGAATGATGGCTTCGGCAGAGCCTTGCACATCGGATTTCACCAAAATGGGCAATTCGGATACATTCTGGTCCTCTTTGGCCTGCGCCAATAGTTGATCCAGCGTTGCGCCCGAGCCTGCTGCGGCCTTTTTATCCTTAGCGACCTGGGCACGGTAATCGGCGATTTCACGCGCCTTGGCTTCGTCGGCCACGACGTTCAGAACGTCACCGGCTTCGGGTGTTCCGTTCAGGCCCAGAACCTCGACAGGGCTGGAAGGTCCGGCTTCTTCAACGCGGTCGCCTGTGTCATTCACCAGCGCGCGGACTTTGCCGTACTGTTGGCCGACAACGAATATATCACCGCGTTTCAGCGTGCCGTTTTGTACCAAAACCGTCGCAACCGGGCCGCGACCCGTATCAAGCTTTGCCTCAATCACAGCACCTTCGGCATCGCGGTCCGGATTGGCTTTCAGCTCCAGCAATTCAGCCTGCAGGATTATGTTTTCCAGCAATTTATCAAGCCCGTCCCCATTGATTGCGGACACTTCCACATCCAGAACGTCACCGGACATTTTTTCGACAATCACTTCGTGCTGAAGCAATTCGGTTCGCACCTTGTCCGGGTCAGCGCCGGGACGGTCAATCTTATTGATCGCTACGATCATTGGAACTTCGGCGGCTTTGGCGTGATTTATGGCTTCGATGGTCTGAGGCATGACGCTATCATCGGCGGCAACGACCAGAACGACAATATCGGTGACCTGCGCACCACGGGAGCGCATTGACGTAAAGGCCGCGTGGCCAGGTGTGTCCAGGAAGGTCAGCACTGTGCCATCTTCGGTTTTCACCTGATAGGCACCAATATGTTGTGTAATGCCACCGGCTTCGCCTGTGACGACGTTTGTTTTTCGAATTGCATCAAGCAAAGAGGTTTTGCCGTGATCGACGTGACCCATGATTGTAATGACTGGTGGGCGCGGCTTCAAATCAGCGGCGGCGTCATCAACCGTATCGATGGCGTCTTCCACGTCTGCGTCAGACACACGAACAACCTTGTGGCCGAACTCTTCTACAATCAGCTCTGCTGTATCTGCGTCTATTGTTTGGTTCTGCGTTGCCATAATGCCGTTATTCATCAGCGCCTTGACCACAGCGGCCACACGTTCCGCCATGCGGTTTGACAATTCCTGAACGGTGATTGCTTCGGGGATCTGCACGTCACGGACAACACGTTCGCGTTCGACCGGTTCACCCATGGCTTTGCGCCGGTCGCGCTGTTGGGCACGTTTGATTGCGGCCATTGAACGTTGGCGCCCGCCTTCACTGCCGCGAAGCGCTTGGTTGATTGTCAGTTTTCCCGAACGACGACGGTCATCGCCCCCCTTGTTGCGCGCAGGTTTTTTTGGCGCTTCTTTGGCGCGTTCTTCGCGGGCCTTGGGCTGGGTAGCGCGGGCGGCTCCCGGTTTACCTTCGGCGGGCGGTAAAACAGCGGCATCAGCGGTTGGTGTGCTGACAACATTTTCAGCAGCCTTGGCCGCTTCCTGTGCCTGCTTTTCTTCCTCGGCTTTCAATTTGGCGCGTTCTTCGCGTTCAGCTTCTTCGCGTTCTTTGGCAATCAACGCGGCCTTTTTGGCTGAACGCTCTTCCTCGCGTTTTTGGGACTCGGCACCGCGTTTCAGCGCGTCTTCGGCTTCGCGTTCCTTGGCAATTTTCAGGGCATTCAGGCGCCGTTGCATTTCAGCGTCGGAAATCCCGGCCGGCCGCTTGGAGATTGCGCTGGGTTTGGATTTGTTATTGGTGCCCGCGCCGGGAGTTGGTGCAGCAGCTACGTCGGGTTTGGGCAAAACGATGCGTTTACGCTTTTTCTCGACGACGACAGATTTGCTGCGCCCATGCGAGAAACTTTGCGTTACGCGGCTTTGACCGCCGCGCAGCCCCAGGGGCCTACTTGTCTTGTTGTCACTGTCGCTCATTTACGTCTTTCAGTACCTTCATTTTCCACGGATTTCCGCAGACAGATTTACCCGCGTGGCCCTAGTTTCCACGCAAGTCGTTCAGCCGTTTGGCATTCTCTACAATGCCGGCGTTGAGTCCACCAGCGGCAAGCGCCGCATGTATCACATTTTCTTTGGCGAATGCCACACCCAATTCGGCGCCGGAAAGACATGAAAAATAGACGTTTTCACCTTGCGGAGGCCTGATCTTTGATTTTTGCGCTGTCGATCCGTCAGCAGCCTGTAGCAAAATGGCAACTGATTCAGATTTAACCGCTTCTATCACTTTTTCATAGCCTGAAATCGCAGTGCCGCTTTTGCGTGCGAGCGCGATCATATCCACAAGCCGTTTTGCCATGAGCCGGTCGACCAGATCGGAAAGGCCGTCCGGAACCGTGACCGTTTGCTTAGCCGCGCGCGCGAACAGGTTTTTCGCACAAGCATCTGCAATGGGTTCTTGGCCCGCTTTAACCCAAATGCCGCGCCCCGGCAGATTGCCTAATATATCCGGGACAATCCGGTTTTTGGGACCAACCACGAAACGAAGCAAACGGGTTTTGGGCAAAAGCTCCATCGTGGCGATACACCGCCGCGTCTGTTCCTGATCGGATTTTTTCCGGCCACCGCGTGTCACGGGCGTCATCCAGGGTCTGAAAAATCAGACCCCGGCCTCCTCTTTCCTGGTTTCAGCAGATTCTTCGTCTTCGGCGATTTCAGTGTCCTCTTCCTCGGTCTCAAGATCAGCGGGGTCGACCCAGCCAAGCTGGATGCGGGCAGTCATGACCAGATTTTGTGCTTCTTCAAGCGATACATCAAATGCCTCGAGCAGTCCGTCATCTTTGACACGCTCGCCGTCCACCGTTGTATAGCCGCCGGCCAGTTCCCAGTCAGCGCATGTGGCAAAATCCTCCAGCGTTTTCACGCCGTCTTCGGCCAATGGGACAAACATCTCCGGCGTCAGACCCTCAAAGTCGAACAGGCTTTGCTCGACGCCCAATTCACGCGCTTTTTCAATAGCTTTTGCGTGGATTTCGTCGATGCACTCGCGCGCACGGGCTTGCAATTCTTCGGCAGTGATTTCGTCGAACCCCTCGATCGCCATCAGCTCCTGTGCTTCGACGTAGGCCACCTCTTCCAGACTGGTGAAACCTTCGGATACCAACAACTGTGCCACGACTTCGTCGATATTCATTTTTTCCATGAACAGGGCGGTGAACTTGACAAATTCGGCCTGTCGACGCTCGGATTCCTCGGCTTCAGTCATGATGTCGATATCAAAACCGGTTAGCTGGCTTGCCAGACGCACGTTTTGGCCACGGCGGCCAATTGCCAGCGACAACTGCTCATCGGGAACAACGACCTCGATCCGTTCTGCGTCTTCGTCCAGCACCACTTTTGCGACTTCGGCAGGTTGCAGCGCGTTGACCAGAAATGTCGGCGCGTCATCGTTCCACGGGATGATGTCAATTTTTTCGCCCTGAAGTTCGTTCACCACCGCCTGCACACGCGAGCCGCGCATACCCACACAAGCGCCGACGGGATCAATCGAGTTATCATAAGAAATCACCCCAATCTTGGCGCGCGATCCCGGGTCGCGAGCGACGGCCTTGATTTCTATTATGCCGTCGTAAATTTCGGGAACTTCCATTTTGAACAGTTCGGCCATGAATTCCGGCGCTGTGCGCGACAGGAAAATCTGCGGACCACGGACCTCTTCGCGTACGTCACGCACATAGGCGCGCACGCGGTCGCCAGAGCGGAACAGTTCGCGGTTTATCAGCTGATCGCGCCGAATCACTGCTTCGCCCCTGCCCACGTCGACTATGACATTGCCGTATTCGACCCGTTTGACCAGACCGTTGATGATCTCGCCCACACGGTCTTTGAATTCTTCAAACTGGCGGGCGCGCTCGGCTTCGCGGACTTTTTGCAAAATCACCTGTTTGGCAGACTGCGCGGCGATCCGACCAAAATCTATTGGTGGCAGCGGGTCGACAATGGTGTCGCCAACCTTGGGTTCGTCAAGGTGCGCGCGGGCATCCTGCACCAACATTTCTGTCGAGTGGTTTTCTACCTCTTCGACAACGTGGCGAATACGGGTCATTGTCAGCTCGCCGGTTTTGCGGTCGATATGGGCGTGAATTTCCAGTTCGGCGCCGTATCTCGACTTGGCTGCTTTGGCCATGCTTTCTTCCATCGCCTCGATCACCAGATCGGGTTCAATCAGTTTTTCACGGGCCACTGCGTCGGCGATTTGCAACAGTTCCAGACGGTTTGCACTGGTAATGCTCATGGTTTTTGCCTTTCGGGTGTTTCATCTGTGTCTATGTGGTCAAAATCATCGGGGTTAAAGCCGGCATCTTTGCGGGCCTTCAACATTTCGGCGATCAGCGCATCGGTGAGGATCAGTTTTGCATCAGTCAGCGCGTCCAGCTCCAACCCGATAGTACCCTCTGCGATTTCGATCAGAATCTCGTTGCCCTCGGTGCCGCGCAATATGCCCTTGAACCGTTTGCGCCCGTCGATCAGCAGTTCGGTTTCTATACGTGCTTCGCGATCTGCCCACGCGTCAAAATCCTTGAGCCGCGTCAGCGGGCGGTCGATTCCGGGCGAAGATACCTCAAGCGCATATTCATCGGCAATCGGGTCTTCCACATCCAGCACAACCGAAACCGCCGTCGAAATTTTGGCGCAATCGTCCACCTCGATCCCGCCTTCGGGTTTTTCCGCCATAATCTGCAACGTTGTACGCTTGCCCGACATCAGGCGCAGCCGCACCAGTTCATAGCCCATACCGGCAATGACCGGCTGGACGATGCCAGCCAGTTTTTTGTCAATGGCAGATCTGGCGATCAGGTCGGACATGTTTTCCTTTAGGCATAAAAAAACGGGCGCGCGGCCCGTTACGAAATCCGGTGGAAGTTTGGGGATGGAAGCCAACCTTGCCGCTGTTGAGGTGGATATAGGGGGGATGTGGGGGACTATCAAGCGGAATCAACAATTCCTCGACAATCATCTGTATGCCACTAA
>CAZPQL010000047.1:0-24131 GCA_964588725.1 uncultured Rhodobacterales bacterium | reverse complement strand
CGTGCACGATGTCTTCCAACTTGCGCAGCACCTTGAACCCCAGCGGAAGCCACGAATATATCCCGGCACTGGCTTGCCGGATCATGCCGGCGCGCAGCATCAGGCGGTGGCTGACAATACTGGCCTCTGACGGCGTTTCCTTGAGTGTGGGCAAAAAATAGCGGGACAGGCGCATGGGATAAATGGCTCCGGGAAATAGTCTTGCTTGCCGTTTATGCGATCGCGGCCGTCCAAGCAAGCGCAAGCCATGGTTCGGCTTGGGTGGATATTTTCAGCGCGAAAGGTCAGAAAGCCGGTCAAGTTTCGCCAACCAAATGACTGTCAGTGAATGGTCACCCGGCCCGTGCATTCCAATGCGCGGGCCAGTGAGTCAAACCGCGCCAGCACCACCTCGCCGTAAAGATCACCGGCGTCCGGCGACAGGCGCAACTCCAGAACGTTTTCCGCAGTGTTTAAGACCAGCTGCCCCATCATCTTTTTTGACGGCCCCGACAGCATGGCGCCAAATCGCATCGCTTTGCCAAGAATCTTTGCGCGTCTGCGTTGCTCGGGGTCCAGCAGACCGACCACGCTTTCAAAAACCGTGCCGCCGCCGGTGTTTTTGTATCGGTGCAGCAAGGCCAGACCCAAAAATACCCGCCCGCGATGGTCCAGCCCGCCAAGGTTGGCCCGCGTCGCGTTGTCAAAACACACTTCGGCGCGGTAGTCGGGATGGGCACGCCATGTCACGTCGTGCAGCAGACAGGCAGCTTTGATCAAGCGTGCGCGCGGCGGGTCGGCGTCTTCAAACAGGGGCGACAAAAACGCGTGCAGCACTTTGCCAAAACCCGGCGCGCGTGCCGAAGCGCTTTCCATATGGAGGCACGCTTCGATCAGGGGGTCGCGCGCCCGCAGTGCTGCAGGCATTTGTTCATAGAGCAACCCCTCGCGTATTCCGTAACTCGATGCCGCGATCACGCCGGGCCTGAATGTCACCAAAAGTGCCCGCAATACCTGCGCCGCTATGGGAATCAGACGCATACGCGCCTTAGAGCTGCCCGTGACCGCACGCAGCGACGCCACGTCGTGTTCGTCAATCCAGTCCAGCGTCGCCATCAGATCGGCAGGCGCCATCTTGTATTCGTGCAGGACTTTCAACGGATAGTCACGCCGCGCCATATCAAGCGTGGCAATGGCGCGCCACGACCCGCCAACCAGATAAAGCGTCCGCGTTTCCTGCGCAAAACCGCCGGGCAGATTTTTCAGCGCTGCGTCGATGGTGCGCGTCACCGAGCCGTCATCAGGATTGAGCGCCGATAGTTTCAAAGGCCCCAGACCGGTGCTGATGCAATCCCCGACGCCCCCGTTCGAAATCCGCGCCAGCTCCATCGACGCCCCGCCGATGTCGCACATCAAACCGTTGGCGTCGGGCCAGCCCAGCAAAACACCCTGCGCCGACAACCGCGCCTCGTCCTCTCCGCTTGCGACGCGCAGGTTCAGACCGGTCTCCTGCAAAACTTGCGCGCAAAACGCCGCGCCATCGGACGCGTCGCGGACTGCAGCCGTTGCCACGCCGTGCAAAGGCCCGATTTCCATTCCCTTGGCCAACAGTACAAAGCGCTTTAGCGCCTTCATCGCGCGGTCCCAACCCAACGGGTTCAACCGTCCTGTTTGCGCCAGCCCGTCGCCAAGGGCGCACATGATTTTTTCATTGTAGAAATAGGCGGGCGAGCGCGCCGCGCCGTCGAACACCACCATACGCACCGAATTGGAACCGACGTCAACGACTCCAACGCGCTCTATCCGCCTTTTATCGGCATAGCTGAGCAAGGGCATATCCAGTGCGCTTTGGGATGGTTCATTCATTGTCGGGTCCGCGTCAATCGGCTGTGTGGGTCAGTTTTGGGACATCTTTTGCCCCCACCGATCCGCGACCCGACAACGACGGGTTTTCCATGAAAAAACGATGACAGTTGAACAGCTGGTCGTCACCAGTCGACCTGTGGCGTGCGTAACTTCCGTCGCCTCGCAAAACCCAGCTTTGCGCCTGATCGGACAGGTTTGCAGCCATGATCTGGCTCATCACCTGTGCATGCACCGTTTTATTTTTGATCTCGACCAGCGTTTCCACCCGCCGGTTCAGATTCCGGCTCATCCAATCGGCCGAAGACATGAACACGCGCGCCTTTTTGGACGGCAAACCACGCCCGGCACCGAAACACACGATACGCGAATGCTCTAGAAACCGCCCGACAATAGACTTGACCCTGATATTTTCCGACATGCCAACAACGTTCGGGCGCAGACAGCAAATCCCGCGCACCACCAGTGTGATCTTCACTCCGGCGTTCGAGGCCGCGTAAAGCGCCTCGATCACGTCCACTTCGGTCAGGGCGTTCAGCTTTGCCCAGATATCGGCGCGCTCTCCGGCCTTTGCATGGGCGATTTCACCTTTGATCGCTTCGATCAGGGTGCTTTTCATCCCGTCGGGCGAAATGCGGATATTTTCAAGCATTGCCGGTTCGGCGTATCCCGACACGTAGTTGAATACTTTGGTGGCGTCGCGCCCGATCGGCCCGTTGCACGTCAGCAGCGACAGGTCCGTGTAAATTCTGGCAGTGATCGGGTGGTAATTGCCGGTGCCAAAATGCGTATAGGTCACCAGTTTCTTGCGCTCGCGCCGCACGACGGTTGAAATTTTGGCATGAGTTTTCCAATCCAGAAACCCGTAGACCACATGCGCGCCCGCGCGCTCCAGGCGGCGCGACTGACGAATATTTGCAGCCTCGTCAAAGCGCGCTTTCAGCTCGACAAGTGCGGTCACCGATTTTCCCGCCTCAGCCGCTGTACACAGCGCCGCGACGATCGGAGATTCGTTGGACGTGCGGTAAAGCGTTTGCTTGATCGCAAGGACATCGGGGTCGATCGCCGCCTGATTGATAAAGCGCACCACCATATCAAAGGTTTCGTACGGGTGGTGCAGCAGCATATCCTTTTGGCGGATCGCAGCAAAGATATCGCCGTCAAAATCCTGTACGCGTTCGGGCACGCGTGGTGTGAATGCAGGCCACAAAAGGTCAGGACGGCTTTTCAGCACCAGTTCGTTCAGGTCCGAAATGCCAATCATTCCGGCCATTTCGATGACCTCTTCATCGGTGACCTGCAAGGCATCGGTAATCAGCTTTCGCAAATTCGCCGGAGCGCCGCCCGACAGTGACATGCGAATGACGCCGCCACGGCGACGCCTTTTCAACGCGGTTTCAAATTCGCGCACCAGATCCTCGGCCTCTTCCTCGACTTCAAGATCGCTGTCGCGCAGCACCCGGAACGAACAACTGGATTTGACCGTATATCCCGGAAACAGCGCCGCAGCGTTGTCGAGCAACAATTCTTCCAGTGGCAAAAATCTCAGCGCACCGTCGGGTCCGAGCGGGAGCTTGACGAACCGGGATATCTGGTGGGGAATTGGTAGCAGCGACAAAAGTTTGCTGTTGTCCTTGCGCCGCGACAGTTCCAGTGCCAGCGACAGCCCCTCGTTGGGAATAAATGGAAACGGATGCGCCGGATCGATGGCCAGCGGGCTGAGGATCGGAAATACACTATCGACAAAATGCTGGCGTAAATAGCTGGCGTCCTCTTTGCTCAGATTATTGCGGGTCAACAGCGAGATACCCGCTGCGTCCATTTCGCCGCGCAACCCGCTCCAGCAACTTTGCTGCGTCAGCACCAGCGCGCGCGCGTCGGCGTCGATCAATTTCAACTGCTGCGCAGGCCCAAGCCCGTCAGCCGCTGCCCGCGTTACGCCCCCGCGCCTCAACGCCCGCAAACCGGCGACGCGCACAGTGTAAAATTCATCCAGATTGGTGGCCGAGATCGACAAAAACCGCACGCGTTCTAACAGCGGCACGTCGGTATTCTGCGCCTGCTCAAGCACACGCCAGTTGAACGCCAGCCAAGACATCTCGCGGTTAAAGTACCGCGACTCGGTTCCGTTGGTCAGCGCAGGAATTTCAACCGGCGGTGCAAACGGCGAGTTCAAAAAATCAGCATCGGACATGAATATTCTGCAAGTGGTTGAAAAATTTCACGTCTTTATGCCTCGCCGACATTGGAAATGTCCAGAACTTCACGCACCAGATGCCGGGTTACGGGCCGTTTCTGCTGTAATGCGTGCGCGTCGATGGCGTCCACCAGAGAGCCCGCCGACGCGGTTGAACGTTCAATCCGGTCCAGAATATAGGCGATAACGTCCGGCTGAACAGCAAGCTGACGGTCGTTGAACTGCTTGATCAGGACCGCCGATAACAGCGCGTCGTCGGGCGGCGCAATCCTGACCAGCGGCATTGATTGCAGGCGACTGGCCAAATCAGCAAGACCCGCGGCCCAACGGCTGGGCGCAGCGCGCGCCGTCATCAAAAACGGCGTGCGCGAGCTGGCACACAAGTTGAACAGGTGAAACACTGCCATTTCCAGATCAATTTGCCCTGCGATGGACTCGACCCCCTCAATGGCGAATGGAGCGGACGCCAACGTCGGCAAATCAGCACCGACAAGCCCCTGAACGTTCAGAACCTGACCAGCGTTTTCAACTGCCCAGATCGTGGCCAAATGCGATTTTCCCGAACCCTGCGGCCCACATAGGATCATCCGCGCGTGCGGCCATCCGCCGGTGTCATCCAGCGTCGCGACCGCCAGCGAATTTGATTTCGAAATAAAAAAGTCTTCCCGCCCCAGCACGGCTTTGACAGGTAGATCGAATGTCAATTGTTCGGGCAAAACCTAGACTTTACTGTCGGGTTTCGTGCCGGTATAAAGCGGTCCCGCCATGTATTTACGAATGCCGAACCGTGAAAATACACCGATGGACGCGGCGACTGGCACCGCCACCAAAAGCCCGACAAATCCAAATAATGCACCAAACGCGGATAGCGCAAACAACAGCCAAACCGGATGCAGACCCACAGATCCGCCAACAAGTTTGGGTGTCAAAAAGTTACCTTCGACCACCTGTCCGATCACGAACACCACCGCTACGGCACCGATCCAGATGGGTTCGTTCCAGAATTGCACGATGGCCAGACCAATCGCCAACACCCCGCCGATCACAGCTCCAAGATACGGAATGAACGAAACCAGCCCCGCGATCAGCCCGACCACCAGCCCGAACTGCAAACCGATTGCCATCAGCGACAGCGCGTAAAACGTGCCTTGAATCGCCCCAACCGTGAGCTGCCCGCGCACAAATCCAGCCAGCACTTTGTCGACTTCAAGCGCCAATTCGCGCAGCACCGGTGCGTGCTCACGCGGCAACCAGCTGTCGATCACCGCAATCATCCGATCCCAGTCCAGCAACAGGTAAAACGCCACCACGGGCACCACGACGATGAATATTATCACGTCAATGACGGTAAAAGCCGACGAAATCACCGTGTTGATCAGCTGTCCGCCACGACTGCGCAGGGTTTCACCCAAGCCGTCCAGCGCCCGGCGCACCGCGGATTCCGGCTCCATCAGGCTGGGAATACGTTCTTGCAAGAAACCCTGAACTTTCCCCGAATACATCGGCGCTTCAGAGATTAAGCCGCTCAGCTGTTCCACAAATACCGGAATAAGAATAAGCGCCGCCAATATGAACGCCACCACGGCAACAAGGGTAATGATCGCAGTCGCCAGCGCCCGGCTGCACCCGGTTTTTTCCAACCGATCGGCGACGGGATCCAGAAAATAGGCGATGGCCGCGCCCGTGACAAAGGGCAACATCACGCCTCCCAGCAACCACATGGCCAGTGCCAGCGTTACGATGCCGATGCTCCACCAGCGGAACTGTTCTGAAACGGAAAGGGACATAGGGCGCGCTCCGGATTACTGAGCGCCTGTCTGGCGCAGCGCGGGCTTTGATGCAAGGGGCGCTGTTTGGCCAATGCGTCAGCTGCGCGAAGAAAACTAGGCCACATGGTGCTTGAATCGGCGCAAAAAATGACCCAGCCTGTAGGACAACCGCAGCAGCACAAAGCCAAAGTGAAACCACCATGACCAAACCCGAAGTTCGCGCCGAAATACGCCTGCCGACGGAGGATCTGACCAGGGATATGGCCTTTTTTATTGGCGAATTGGGAATGCGTCTGGACACGATATTCCCCGCCGACAATCCCGGTGTCGCGGTGGTTTCGGGACACGGTCTGCGGCTAAGGTTGGAGCGCGGCGCATCCGGGCCGCCGGCGACCCTGCGCATTCTGACCGACAGCCCAGAAGATTTCGCCAAAGGCCGCACCGCGCTGACCGCCCCCAATGGTACCACAGTCGAAATCGCACCCTTGAGCGATACCGTCGTCCAACCGGCAACACGGCACGCCTTTGTGGTGCGGCGATTGGCAGATGAGGCCCCGTGGATCATCGGACGCGCCGGAATGCATTACCGCGATCTGATCCCCGACCGTCTGGGCGGCTCGATTATCGCCAGCCATATCCGCATCCCCGACGGCGGGCCGGTGCCCGATATGGTGCACTACCACACCGTTGGGTTTCAGCTGATATTCTGCTACAAGGGTTGGGTCGATATTCTTTATGAAGATCAGGGCGACATGATGCGGCTGAACGCCGGGGATTGTGTCATCCAGCCGCCGGAAATCCGTCACCGGGTGTGTCACGCGTCACCCGATATCGAAGTGATCGAAATCGGTGTACCCGCTGAACACGTCACCACTATAGATCACGCGATGACCCTGCCAAACGGCAAAGGTGATCCATTGCGCGCGTGGCAAGGGCAGAAATTCGTGCACCATATCAAAGACAAGGCGGTTTGGCAGGATTTTCGCATTGCCGGATTCACCTGCCGCGACACCGGCATCAACGCCGGTACACAAGGTGTCGCCAGCATTCAGGTGGCGCGGTTTGACGGTGGCGCACCTCCGACAACACAGCACGACAGTGACATTCATTTCACCTTTGTGATGGAGGGGTCGATGACATTGATCGCTGACGGGCAGGACCCGCGTCCGCTGCACCCCGGCGACAGTTTCGTCATCCCGCCGGGGCTGGCGGTGCGTTACGCCGAATGTTCGGGTGATCTGGAATTGCTCGAGGTCAGCCTGCCCGGTGATTTCTGCACAAAAACCGTCGCGTGAGCGCTGGCGCAAAAAACCACTTTGGTCAATCCGTCAACGCGGCAGACCCGTTGGTCGCGCAGGCTTTGAACGACGAACGCACGCGGCAGCAAAACCAGATCGAACTTATCGCATCGGAAAACATCGTCAGCCGTGCGGTGCTCGACGCTTTGGGCCACGTGATCACCAACAAGACGTTGGAAGGCTATCCCGGCCATCGTTTTCACGGTGGCGGACAGTTTGTCGATGTGCTCGAGCAGGCGGCGATTGAACGCGCCCGTAAACTATTTGGCTGCGACTATGCCAATGTGCAGCCACATTCGGGATCTCAGGCCAATCTGGCGGTGTTTTTCCTGTTGCTCAAACCCGGTGAAAAGGTGCTTTCGCTCGATCTGGCGGCGGGTGGGCATCTGAGCCACGGGCTGAGGGCCAACCTGTCAGGGCGCTGGTTTGACAGCCATCATTACGGTGTTGATCCCGATACCGAGACGATTGATTACGACGCGCTGGCAGCCAAAGCGCGCGAAATCCGCCCCAAACTGCTGATTGCGGGCGGGTCGGCCTATCCGCGCGCGCTGGATTTTGAACGCATGGGCCGGATCGCCAGGGACGTCGGTGCGTGGTTTCATGTGGACATGGCGCATATTGCCGGTCTGGTGGCTGGTGGTGCACATGCGTCGCCGTTTCCTCATGCCGATATTGTCACTTGCACCACCACCAAAACCCTGCGCGGTCCGCGCGGCGGCATGATTCTGACCAACGACCACGACTGGGCACAGCGGTTGCAAGGCGCGGTGTTTCCGGGCGTGCAGGGGTCGATCCACACGCAGGTGATTGCCGCCAAAGCCGTGTGTCTGGGCGAGGCGTTAAAGTCGGAATTTCGTGATTATACTGCACAGGTCGTCAAAAACGCGCAGGTTCTGGCCGCAACCCTGATTTCGCGTGGCGTGCGTATTGTCAGCGGCGGCACCGACACGCATCTGGTGCTGGTCGACGTGGGTTCAATGGGCTTGACCGGCAAACAGGCCGAAGATGTGCTGGCGCGTTCAGGCATTACCTGCAACAAAAACCCGATCCCCGGTGACAGCCCGCGCCCGCCCGATTGGACCGGTCTGCGTCTGGGCACCGGTGCGGCAACGACGCGGGGACTGGCCGAGGGTGAAATGACCCAGTTGGGCGAGATTATCGCGGCGTTGGTTGCGGCAAAAGCCCGTGGCGAAGTTGGGACCGCTACAAAGGCTGCGACAGCCCAGGTTGGAATATTGTGCGCGGAACATCCGATTTTTGACGACGCATACAGCAATTCGTGTTTTACCTGAAACATTGTTTTTCACCTGACGCGTTGAAATCTTTGATTTCAGGCAGCGTTGGGTGAGTCCGGCTTAGAGCCGCGTCCTTTTTATCTGAATCAGCAGAGCGGCTCTATCCTTTTGATCTTGCGCGCAATTTATTCCGAAAACCGGTGCTCACTTTTCAGATTGCGCTTTAGCGCGAAATGCCTTGGTTTGAAGGCAGCGCCCGGCGGTGCATTTGGCGACTGAAGCGCGCGCTATTCACGAAGCCTGCTCATGCCGCACCACCGGATCAATTGGCACGTTGTCGGCTAATCCCCAGCTGTCCTCTAATACGCGCGCCACTTGCAACAGGCGCGCGTCGCCGTGGGGCGGGCCAATCAGCTGAATACCAACGGGCATGCCCGATTTGGTAAACCCGCAGGGGATCGACAGTGCCGGCAGTTGCGTGGTGGTGGCCAGAAATGAAAACTTCAGCCAACTGATATAGTCGTCACCCGACGGAACACCGTTGACGATGGGTGGATATTCCACCTCTACCGGTCCGGGCTCGATCCCAACGACAGCACAGGCCAGCACGTCAAAATCATCCAGAAACACCCGCATCGCGTGGTAGATAACCGTGCGTTGGCGCTGCGCGTCGTAGATGTCCTGCGCTGTGACCTTCCTGCCCTGTGCGATATTTTGCTTCAGGGTCGGTTTGAAATGCGCTTTCACCTCATCAGACAGACGGTCGTTGACCGCGCAGTAAAACGCACCACGCAGATCCGTATAGGTCTTGGCAAGTCCGTCAAGCTGTGGACAGGCATCTTCCACCTTTATGTCAGGCCCTTGCGCACGCTTTAGCGCATCGCTCATGACCTGCCCGATCTCCGGCTCTAATGCAGAGAACCCGTTCAGATCGGGTGCAAACGCGATGCGGATCGGCCCGGGATCAGATCGCGCCGCCGCCTGAAACGAAACGCGCGGTGGCTCCAACGTCATAGGCTCGCGTGCATCAAACCCGGCCATGGCATCCAAGAACAGCGCGCAATCCCGTACGTTGCGCGCCATCGGCCCGGAGATGCCTTCGCCTTCAAAGGCGATGGCGGCGGGTCCACCCCCGGCCCGCCCCGGCGTCGGGCGCATGCCGACCACCCCGCAGTAAGCCGCCGGCGTGCGCAATGATCCCGCGAGGTCCGAACCGTGGCTCAGCCAGACTTGCCCCGTGGCCAGCGAGACCGCCGCACCGCCGGACGAGCCGCCGGCGTTCTTGCGCGTGTCCCACGGGTTGCGGGTCATACCGAAAACCGCGTTAAACGTATTGCCGCCTGCGCCCATTTCCGGCGTATTGGTCTTGCCGACAACCAATCCGTCGCGCGCTTCCAGCCGTGACACCAACGGCGCGGATTGAGCGGGAACAAAATCAGCCAGAGCCTTTGTCCCCCATGTGGTGCGCACGCCTTTAACAGGCGTTAAATCTTTGATACCTATGGGTAATCCAGCCAACCAGCCGGGTTCTCCGTCTTGCGGTTTTATACCCTCAGCACGCCGTCCGGCCCGTTCAAAACACTGGGTTGGCATGGCGTTGACCGCCGCGTCGACTTGCCGATGGCGGGTTTTTGACGCGGCAAGCAACTCGGCCGGTGTCACGTCGCGTTTTCTTAGTAATTCGACCGCCTCACAGGCCGTCAGCGCACAAAGTTCGGGACCCGAAAAAACGGGGTTCACACGAATTGTTCCTGAATCAGACGTTCTTCGAGCCCGTGGCCCGGATCAAACAGAATTCTGTGGCTGATATCCGGTTCGCTGCGTATTTCCACCCGCGTCACATTCTGCGCTTCGCGCCCGTCCGCCACCGCGGATACCGGACGTTTTTCGCAGTCCAACACATCGAATGTCACCCGCGCCTTTTTTGGTAGCAGCGCTCCACGCCAGCGACGTGGTCGGAAAGACGCCATGGCGGTCAACGCCAGAATGTCCGCGCCAATGGGTAATATCGGTCCGTGCGCGGAATAATTATAGGCCGTCGAACCTGCCGGCGTGGCCAAAAGCGCGCCGTCGCACACCAGTTCATCCAATCGCACGCGCCCATCCACTGAAATACGCAATTTTGCCGCCTGCGGACCGGCACGCAATAGCGATACTTCGTTGATCGCCAGCGCTATAAGGTGCGTTCCGTCCTCACGCGTGGCATCCATGCGCAGCGGATTTGTGACCGCTTCTTCCGCATTGTTCAGGCGTTCAAGCAGTCCGAGTTGAGAAAATTCGTTCATCAAAAACCCGATTGTGCCGCAGTTCATGCCGTAAACCGGCGTGGGTTTATCGCGTGTGTCGTGGAGGTTTGACAACATGAACCCATCGCCTCCCAAAGCGACGATGACCTGCGCCCCGCCACGATCCACCTGGCCGTAAGTGTCGATCAAACTGGTCAAGGCGGCCTGCGCCTCTGGCGCGCTGCTGGCCGCAAAATGGATTGCTGTGATTGGACCCGCCGTCATCTGGATTATAGCCTTAGGAGATTTCGTGCTCAAAGCGAACACGTTCAGTTTTGCGCGAAAATCTGAGGGACTCAAGCGCTTGTTGCGCTTCCGTTGCGGTTCTGTTTCACGCCCGCGACAAATTGCACAGCAATATATGATAGCAATCATGTGTCAGGATCACAACTTCAGGCCATAGCACAACTAGAAATCTTTTGAATGGAACACGCTATGAACTCTCTTCACACTATCTCGCGCCGCAGCCTTTTGCTGGGTGGAGTAGCAGTTTCCGGTCTCGCCACAGTTGGCGCCTTGGGGATTATGTCCGGGCCGGCCAAGGCCGTTCATGCCGTACCCGCGCAAACACCGCTTAAAGTGCCGACGCAGCACAGAGGCAGGATGATCGACGGGGTGCGCGTTTACGATCTGGCGATGCAAAGCGGTAAAACCGAGTTTTTCTCCGGCGTGCGCACCCCGACACTGGGCATCAACGGTAGCTATCTGGGTCCTGTCTTGCGTATGCGTGCGGGCGAAGACGTGCGCATCAACGTCACCAACGGTTTGCAAGAACCGACGACGCTGCATTGGCACGGCTTCAACCTTCCGGCCAGCGCCGACGGCGGGCCACACCAGATAATAAATCCCGGCGCGGTTTGGTCGCCCGAATTCACCCTGCGCGAAAAAGCGTCAACCATGTGGTATCATTCACATCTGATGCACAAGACGGCCGAGCAGGTTTGGGCGGGTCTGGCAGGTATGGTATTGATAGACGACCACGAAAGCGACACGCTGCAATTGCCCGCCAAATACGGCGTCGACGACATCCCAATTGTCTTGCAGGACCGTATATTCAATCAAAAAGGCGATATGCCGTATAATCCGGGCATGCATTTCAAAATGATGGGCATGACCGGAGACGTGCCGATGGTGAATGGTACCGTTGGGGCTTTTTTTGACGTCACAACCGAAATGGTGCGGCTGCGCATTCTGAACGGCTCTAACGGCAGTATTTACAATCTCGGTTTTTCAGACAACCGGCGGTTCCAGCAGATCGCTGGCGACGGCGGATTATTGGCCGCGCCGGTCACATTGTCCGGCTTGCGGTTGGCGCCAGGTGAGCGTGCGGAAATCGTTGTGTCAATGTTTCCCGGTAGCACAACGACGCTGCAAAGCCGCGCTTTGGCCGACAATGGCGGCATGGGCATGACGGGTGGCGGTGGTGGCCCGGAGTTTGACTTTTTGGAGCTGCGGTCAGCCGATAATTTGAAACCTTCAGCCAGCGTTCCTTCGACATTGGCCGCGCTTCCTGAAATCGACTCAGGTCAAGCCGTCAAAACACGAAAATTCGTGCTGCAAATGCCGTCCATGGGTCCGGGCATTATGCTGGCGATGGCCAGAGGACGCGCGTTCAAGATCAATGGCAAATCCATGGACATCGACGTGATCAACGAGGTCGTGAAACGCGGCGAGACCGAAATCTGGGAAATTTCCAACACCTCGATGATGGCGCACCCGTTTCACGTTCATAACACCCAGTTCCGTATTCTTTACCGCAACGGGCGTCCGCCGCACGCGGGCGAAGCGGGGCGCAAAGACACAGTGCTGGTGAACGCCGGAGAAACCGTGCGCATTGTGATCCGGTTCGACCACTACGCTGACCCCAAGGTTCCCTACATGTACCACTGCCATATTCTTGAACACGAAGACGGCGGTATGATGGGGCAATTTACTGTAGTTTAGAACCCGTCGACAGCATGCCAAAGCAGAGGCAGCCAAAAATCGAAAACCGGCGCTGAAACCAACAATGTGGTGCGTGTTCGCATGTGCAATTATTGCGTCGGGCTTGAATCCAGTAGAATTTTACCTTTCTTGCCTTTTTGATGTTGGTGAGCAAATGCCTCCACCGCATTTTCAAGCCGGAATGTACTGTCAATCAACTGCGAAAAAGCGCCCTGTTCAATCAATAAACGCACCCGCTCCATACGCGCCTTATCGGTCGTATATACCATCAGGTATCCCCACTTTCGCCGTGAAAACAGCGCGTGGAAAAATCCCATCACGTCCTCATGCGGCATAGTGGTGATATATTTTCCGCGTGATGCCAGATATTTTGACGCCGTTGAAAACGACAGCGACGGCGCTGCGTCAAACACCAGATCAAATTGTTTGGCCGGGACCGGCATTTCATTTTTGTCGTAGGCATAGGCAATTTTTGCGCCACTTTCGCGCAGAAATTGCGTTTGCGATGAATGGCTGATCCCGGAAATTTCTGCGCCAAGATAGTTGGCCAGTTGCACTGCCGTGATCCCGACGCTGCCGGTCGCCCCGGTGATCAGTATTTTGTCACCTTTCTTCACACGTCCAAATCGTTCCAACGCGACCAATGACGTCAGCGCACCCCCTACGACCGAAGCCGCCGCCGCCAAAGACATGCTTGGCGGAACAGTCGCCAAAAAAGCTTCGGGTACGGCTGCGTATTCCGAATGGAAAAAGGGCCCCTTAAAAATATGCGTATATCCAAATACGCGGTCACCCTTTTTGTAGGTCTTACCGTCGCTTTCAACGATGCCCGCCATTTCGATACCCGACACCAATGGTGATTTTTTCAACGCGCGGGCTATGGCGGCGTTTCGCTCGCCTTTTGACGTTACCAGCTCAAATACGCTCAGGCAGGAGAAATGAATGCGTACCAGAACTTCGCCTGATCTGGTCTCGGGGATCGGGTGTTCGACAATACTAATATCGGGGGCGGCGAATTTCTCTTTGGGAATCTTGTACGTAAGTATTTTCACGGGGAAACCTGTGCGTATACGCCGGGCGATCCTTTTGATTTTAGCCGGAGTTCCGAAAACAGCCAAGTCTTTGCGAACAGGTTCTGGCATTTAATTTTCCAGACACACCTGCACGGCCGTTTACGCAGTTTCGCCCGCCCATTTAATGCAAGTAACCACAAGCACTGGGTTATTGTGCGTGGTGGTATTGTTGTGGCGGGGCGAGTCCTGACGGTGAATTTCGTCGCTCTGTCGCGGCAAGAAGTCGCGCTTTGTCGCCCTCTATATATATTTGTTCCTGTATCGCCCGTGTTCAGATACACGGACGAAACCGCTATTTGCACAAGGAAAACCGACATGAGCAGCGCAACTGAGAAAACTGCCTTTTTCAGCGAAGACCTGTCCAGCCGCGACCCTGATATTTTTGGGGCTATTTCGCACGAACTGAAACGTCAGCGCGACGAAATCGAGCTGATAGCCAGCGAGAATATTGTCTCGGCGGCGGTGATGCAGGCACAGGGTTCGGTGATGACCAACAAATACGCCGAAGGCTATCCGGGGCGACGGTATTACGGTGGTTGCCAGTTTGTTGACGTGGCCGAGAATCTGGCGATCGAACGTGCCAAACAGCTGTTTGGGTGTGACTTTGCCAACGTGCAGCCCAATTCGGGCAGCCAGGCCAATCAGGGCGTGATGCAGGCGCTGATCCAGCCCGGCGACACGATACTCGGCATGAATCTGGCCTCGGGCGGTCACCTGACCCACGGGGCCGCGCCGAACCAGTCGGGCAAATGGTTTAACGCGGTGCAATACGGTGTGCGTCGGCAGGACAGCCTGATTGACTACGATCAGCTCGAGGCGCTGGCGCGCGAACACAAGCCCAGGATCATCATCGCCGGTGGCTCGGCGATCCCGCGCCGGATCGATTTTGCACGGTTTCGCACCATAGCCGACGCGGTGAGTGCCTATCTGTTTGTGGATATGGCGCATTTCGCCGGTCTGGTGGCAGCGGGTGAGCATCCGTCGCCGTTTCCCCATGCCGATGTGGTGACGACGACCACGCATAAAACCCTGCGCGGGCCGCGCGGCGGCATGATCCTGACCAACGACGAAGCGATTGCCAAAAAGGTCAACTCGGCGATTTTCCCCGGAATTCAGGGCGGGCCGCTGATGCATGTGATCGCCGCCAAAGCCGTGGCGTTCGGCGAAGCCCTGCGTCCCGAATTTGTTACCTACCAAAAACAGGTCATCGCAAATGCCAAGGCGCTGGCCGACGAGTTGATGAAAGGCGGGCTCGATATCGTCACCGGCGGCACCGACACCCATGTCATGCTGGTCGATCTGCGCCCCAAGGGAGTCAAAGGTAACACGTCAGAGGCCGCTTTGGGCCGCGCCAATATCACAGCCAACAAAAACGGCATCCCGTTTGATCCTGAAAAACCGACGATCACGTCGGGGCTGCGCCTCGGCACGCCCGCAGGCACGACTCGCGGGTTTGACGAAAGCGACTTCCGTCTGATCGGCCGCCTGATCTGCGACGTGATCGACGGGCTGGCGGTGAACGGCGCAGAGGGCAACAGCGCGGTCGAGGCTGCCGCCAAAGCCAAAGTCGCCGAACTGTGCTCAAGGTTCCCCTTGTATTCGGATATGTAAACGGGCGGACTTTTGCACATGCGGTGTAGGCGCTGACTTGGGTGCCGCCTGACGGCCCGTGTCCGGGTCAAAGTAACGGGTTCAGGTTGAGGCGGGATCAGGCAAAGACCCCGGGTGGGTTTACCCGCGCGGTAAGCGGCCGAAGTTCCCATCAAACCGCTCCTCGGGTACCTTGCTTTGTGTTGCCGGATCCCATCGCGATGCGTCTGTAGGAATCCCTGGTAGCCCTGGTAAGTCAGCAATCGTGTGAATGAGGCCGTGACAATTGGAGTGAGAATTGAAGCAAGATCACGAGATACATGATAGGCTTCATTCCCCCCCGGATCCATCAAATTCACCGGATCGTTGAGGCTGTAGGCATACCTGTTCGTCCCACCCCCGGCCTCGGTCACCTCAAACCAGTCCGGCTGCAGGAACAGGCCGGGTTCGGGGTCGTAATAGCCGGCGTTCAGGTACTGGAGGCCGGCGTCGTCGTCCAACTGGCGCGCAGGTGGACACTGCGGCTGCCGGTTTTTTAAAAGCACACAAACGCCCAAGCAGTAACCGAATGTTAACCGACCACCGTCAAATTTGAGTCAAATCAGACGCAAAAACGGGGGTCGACATGACATTAAAAGCGCTTTTTCTTGGTGTGGACGGCACGCTTGCCGAAACCGCAGACGTGCGCCGCGCCGCCTTTAATCAGGCGTTTGACGAATTCGGGCTGAACTGGATCTGGGCGCGGCCCGCGTTCCATCAAATTCAGATCAATGCACCACCGGGACAGGAAATCGCGTATTATGGCGCGCACCACTACCCGGAAGACTGGAAAAATCTGCAAAGCAGCGGGCAAATCCCGCAGGTGATCCAGCGCCAGTCAGAGATATATCTTGATCTGCTCGAGGCCGGTGCGGCGCAGTTGCGCCCGGGTATTGCGCGGCTTTTGGCAGCGGCGATTGACGGCGGTCTGGCGGTGATGCTGTGTTCTACCCGCCCCCGGCTGGAATATGAAACGCTTCTGTTTAACCGCTTTGGGCTTGAAATGATTGAACGGCTTTCCGGTTCGGTCGCGATTGAGGATCTGGGCACGTGCGATGTGCGGTCGTGTTACCGTCTGGCGCTGCGGCGCTCCGGTCTGCATCCCCGCGAGGTTCTGACCATCGAGGACAGCGCCGCGGGGCTGGACGCGGCGGCGCGTCTGGGCATCACTACGCTGATCACGCCCAGCCAATACACGGTCACCCAGCATTTCAAGGGTGCGCGGCTGGTGCTCAGCGACCTTGGTCATCCGGCGGCACCGTTCAACGTGCTGCAGGGTGATGCGGCGCGCTATGGCTATGTAACGCTTGAAGCGCTGCGCCAGTGGCACGCTGACAGTCTTTTGCAACCTGAAAGTTCGGCGGCCTAAAGCGCAATCCGAAAAGTGGACACCGGTTTTCGGGCAAATTGCGCGTAAGATAAATAAGCGCCAGCGCAATCCGAAAAGTGGACACCGGTTTTCGGAATAAATTGCGCGTAAGATAAATAAGCGCCAGCGCAATCCGAAAAGTGGGCACCGGTATTCGGGTTAAATTGCGCTGGATATCTGTAAACTATTGTCCCACCACTAAAGCATTCCGCTTTGATCCAAACCCACCCAACGCTGCCTGAAATCCACGATTTCAACGCGGCAAAGCCAATTGCGTTTAACCTGAATTCGTCGGTCGCGCCTGAAATATCCGATCACCCATGAGCAGGCGGGCGTTTTGCGTGCACGCTGTACCCTGGATCAAACGCAAAACGCGTTGGGTTAAACGCGACACGCTGAAAGTCAGACAAACAGGACACCGCTTAGTTTTGCGCGCCGAGTGCGCGGCGGATCATATCCTGATAGATCGCAACGATACCGGCGCGGTCAAGTCGCCCGTCATCGCGGAACCACGTGTTGACGCCGGTCAGCATGGCGATCACCGCCATCACCGCCAATTTGCTGTCGGGGACCGTCAACAAACCGGACTCGCGCCCCGCGATAATCAGCGATTCAAGCCGGTCCTCATATGTACGGCGCAATTGCTCGATCACGGCGAAATTCGCGGCGTCAAGGTTGCGCAGCTCCATATAGGCCACAAAGGTGGCGTCGGGCCGCTTCAGGTGAAATTCGATGTGAACGCGTGTGAAATTGTCGATCTGGTTCAGGATATCCCCACGGGGCCGGGGGATCGCGGCAGTTTTCAAAAGCGTCTTCATATGTCCGTTCATCAGTTCGAACAGCAAAGACTGCTTGTCGGGTGTGTAAGCATAAAGCGCACCGGCCTGCACGCCGACCTCGGCCGCAATGCGGCGCATGGATACCGCCGCGTAACCAAAGCGGGCAAAAAGGCGCAGGGCGGCATCGCGCACTTTGGGTGCCGTGTTCCTGGAATGCGAGCCGGTTTTGCGAGCCATGGTATCCTCTGGCCGCCAGATTAACTGAACAAACGTTCAATAAATACCCCCAATATCGCCGCGCCGCGCCGCAACACCATGGTCAAAGCGGCCGTATTGCTATAGCTGTGCGGCATGGAATTATTCCGCCCCATTATCGTGTCGCTCGTCGCTCTGGTCGTGCTGGCGGGCTGCGTGCGCGATTTCCCCGATATTCCCGCCGCTGTGTCGGCAACGTCCGATGACGCACCGTGGCCCGCGTTTCTGCCCGTTGCCGAAATTCTGGACCCGGTTGCGGAGGCTTCGACGCTTAGCGCCGCGTCAGCCGCCGCGTTGCAGCGACGTCTGAAACGGTTGCGCCGCCGCGCCGCCACGCTGAACCGGCAGTAACCTTGCGCGTTGCGCCGCTGGTGATAAGGCGCTAACAGACGCAGGTTCGTACACAAGCCCCACGGAGCCGCGCCTATGTCACCCCCTCTTCGCCTTGGAATTGCCGGTTTGGGCACCGTCGGCGTTGGCGTGCTAAAAATCGTTCAGGCGCAAAGCGAGGTTCTGGCGGCGCGCGCCGGGCGGCCCATAATTGTCCGCGCTGTCAGTGCACGCACAAAAAGCCGCGACCGCGGAGTCGATCTGTCGGGATTTGAATGGGAAAACGACCCCGTCGCGCTGGCAAAACGCAAAGACATCGACCTGTTTGTCGAACTCATCGGCGGCGAGGACGGCCCCGCCAAAGCCGCCGTTCAGGCTGCGCTCGCCGCTGGCAAAAACGTGGTGACCGCCAACAAAGCCATGTTGGCAATACACGGTCAAGAATTGGCGCAAGCAGCTGAAAAAAAGGGGCTTTCACTGCGTTTCGAAGCTGCCGTCGCAGGTGGTATTCCTGTCATCAAAGCATTAAGCGAAGGTCTGGCGGGCAATGCCATCACCCGTATCATGGGCGTCATGAACGGCACCTGTAACTATATTCTGACGCGCATGGAAACCGAAGGCATCGATTACGAAACCGTCTTTGCGGACGCGCAGGCGCTTGGCTATCTCGAGTCAGACCCAAATCTTGATGTGGGCGGTATCGACGCGGCCCACAAACTGGCGCTGCTTTCGGCGATTGCCTTTGGCACCAAAGTCAAATTTCAGGGTGTCGAGCTGGAAGGGATTCAGCGCATCACCGTCACCGACATCGAACAGGCGCGCGACATGGGCTACCGCATCAAATTGTTGGGCGTGGCGCAGATGACCGGTCGAGGACTAGAACAGCGTATGCAGCCAGCACTGGTGCCCGCAGATTCGCCACTGGGACAGTTGGAAGGCGCCACCAACATGGTTGTGGTCGAAGGCGATTCTGTCGGCCAGATTGTACTGCGCGGTGCGGGCGCGGGCGAGGGCCCCACCGCCTCTGCCGTGGTGGGCGACGTCATTGATATCGCGCGCGGTTTCAACCTGCCGGTCTTTGGCCAACCCGCCGACACGTTATTGGACGTGCAGGCGGCCAAAGCTTCGGCACCGGCGGCGTTTTATTTGCGGCTCGCACTGAAAGACGCACCCGGCGCCATGGCCAAAATCACCAGAGCGCTGGCCGATGCAGCTGTTTCGATCGATCGAATGCGTCAATACGGGCACGCGGGGGCCGCCGCCGCACCGGTGCTGATCGTCACCCACAAAACCACACGCTCCACGCTGGATTACGCGTTGGACGTGATTGGCGATAGCGGGGTATCGGTCGAGCCACCGGTCGCCATCCGCATCGAAGACGTATAAACACCATTTCAGTTGTCAGGAGAACCAATGCCCGCCGCATCGGAAAATGTTGATCAAATGCTGTCGCTCAGCCTTGTGCGCATTTCTGAAAGTGGCGCCATTGCGGCCGCCGCTCTGGTAGGACGCGGCGACGAAGAAGCTGCCGATCAGGCAGCCATAAGCGCGATGTACGCTACAATGGACCAGATGGAAATCGCAGGAAACATCGTGATCGGCGAAGGCGCGAAGGGCGAGGCCGACACATTATTCGTTGGGCAATCCGTCGGTACCGGCAACGGTGCTGACGTTGATTTTGCCGTTGACCCGCTTCAGGGCACCACGCTGGCCGCCAAAGGGCTGCCCGACGCGCTGTCTGTGGTTGCTCTGGCGGCAAAAGGCGTTTTGTTGCAGGCACCGGATGTCTATATGGACAAGCTGGCCGTTGGCCCCGCCTATTCTCCAGAATTGATCAGCCTTGATATGTCGCCGTCCGCACGCATTGCGGCACTGGTAAAAGCCAAAGGCTGCCACGTGTCGGACATTGGTGTCTGTATGCTCGAGCGGCCGCGCCACGACGAACTGATTGCCGAAGTCCGCGATACCGGCGCGCGCGTGCGACTGATTTCTGACGGCGATCTGGCGGGTGTGATCCGCTGTGCCGATCCACAACAAACCGGCATCGACATTTACATGGGGTCGGGCGGTGCACCGGAAGGCGTCCTGGCTGCGGCGGCGCTTAAATGTTTGGGCGGTCATATGGAGGGCCGCCTGATGGTACGCAGCCCCGATGACCGGTTGCGGATTCTGGATGCGGGCATTGACGACCCTGACAGAATTTATCTCCGCGACGATATGGTGTCGGGCGACGTCATTTTCGCGGCCACGGGCGTGACCGACGGCGCGCTGGTCAAGGGCGTCAGCCGCACCGGTTCACGGCTGGAGGTACATTCATTGCTGATGCGCTCCAAAACCGGATCGGTGCGCCGGATCAGCCTTTCGTGCAAGCCGTGAATGCCTTTCTCGGGGTCAGTCAATCGGCCACGGGGCGCGCGTGGCAGGGCTTGAGCGCCGAGGTCGAACGGCAGGCCGCTGCGCTGGCGCAAACCAACGATTGCAGCGAAGCGCTGGCACGGATTCTGGCACGTCAGGGTGTAAAATCCGACGGCGTGGCGGCGTATCTCAACCCGTCGCTACGCGAACTCATGCCCGACCCATCCAGCCTGCGCGACATGGATAAAGCCACGGCGCGCCTGTGCAAAGCCGTGAAAAACAAAGATAAAATTGCCATATTCGCCGACTACGACGTGGACGGCGCGGCGGCGGCGGCGCTGTTGATCGACTGGCTGCGCCAGGTGGATTGCCACGCGACGCTTTATGTTCCGGACCGCCTGAAAGAAGGCTACGGCCCCAACGGGCCCGCCATGGCCAGACTGGCAGAAGATCACAACCTGATCATTTGCGTCGATTGCGGCACGGTGGCGTTCGACGCCATCGCCGCCGCCGAACCGGCTGACGTGTTGGTGCTGGACCACCATCTTGGGGCCGAGACGCTGCCGCAGGCGCTGGCGGTGGTGAACCCGAACCGTCAGGACGAATCCGGCGATTTATCCTATGTGTGCGCTGCAGGTGTGGTGTTCTTGCTTCTGGTGGCTGCAAATCGTGCGTTGCGCAAAGTTGCAGCGGATCAGCCAGACCTTATTGGAATGCTCGACCTTGTGGCACTGGCCACCGTGGCTGACGTGGCGCCATTGGTGGGCCTCAACCGGGCCTTTGTGCGTCAGGGCCTGAAAATCATGGCGCAGCGCCAGCGACCGGGTCTTGCCGCGCTTTGCGATGTCGCCAATCTGAACACGCCGCCCGCCGCTTATCATCTGGGTTTCATGCTGGGACCGCGGATCAATGCGGGCGGGCGTATCGGTCAATCCGATCTTGGAGCGCGGCTGTTGTCGTGCAGCGACGGCGACGAAAGTGCGGCGCTGGCTGCCAGGCTTGACGAATTGAACAGCGCGCGCAAAGACATCGAACAAAACGTCCGTCTGCAGGCGGTGGCGCAAGCGGAGGCGCGGGCAACAGCCGGTCCATTGGTGTGGGCAGCCGGGGACGGCTGGCACCCCGGCGTTGTCGGCATCGTCGCCGCGCGGCTCAAGGAGGCCACCAACCGCCCCGCCGTCGTCATCGGTTTTGACGGTAAACGCGGCCAGGGCTCGGGGCGCTCGGTTGTCGGCATTGATCTTGGCGCCGCAGTTTCGCGCCTCATGCGCGAAGGCCTGATCACATCCGGCGGGGGTCATAGAATGGCGGCGGGGCTTAGCTTGCAACGGGCGCAGCTTAAACCCGCCATGGCGCGACTGGACGCATTGCTTTTACAGCAGGGCGCGCACACTGCGGCCCCACCGCAATTGCACGTCGACGGTATCCTCAGCACCGCCGCCGCCACCTGTGCACTGATCGAAGATCTTGACAAGGCCGGACCCTTTGGTGCCGCCGCACCACCGCCGCGTCTTGCTATCGCCGCCACAGGCATTGCCTTTGCCAAACGGGTCGGCGACAACCACCTGCGGGTGACTCTGCAGGACGCCAGTGGCGCACGTCTTGACTCCATCGCATTTGGTGCATTTGACACGCCGCTTGGACCTCTGCTGGAAAATCACGGCGGGCGGCTTTTTCACGTAGCGGGACATCTGGAAATCGATACATGGGGCGGGCGGCGCAAACCCAAACTGCGCATCGAAGACGCGGTGCTGGCAGGATAACAAATTCAGAAAATGCCGCCAAAACCCCCTTGCGCGGCACATATGCAAAGACTAGAAGGCGCAACACACAGACTGCGGTCCCTTCGTCTATCGGTTAGGACGCCAGGTTTTCAACCTGGAAAGAGGGGTTCGATTCCCCTAGGGACTGCCAGATTTGTGTTTTTTTGTCATCTTATTTCTATAGCATATTTGTTGCGAAATGCTGCGCTCCCGCGTTCATGCGCTCACTACAATACCAACGCTACCCGGGAATTTTGCGGGTCGATTAGTAAACGGTTTTAGTGGGTTAGAGCAAATTTCTGGTTCACACCTGACGAAAATCTACGGCGAGGACGGGAAGCCGTCGACCACTGCGATTGATCCAGAGGAAAACGCGTTTTTATTGAGCAGACATTCAAGCCTGTGGGCGACTCAAAGCCTGTAGATACAGGAAAGATTGGACGCTTGGACCATGCATAGATGCCGATGCCGTCACTGTCATATGGCTTAGCTGCAATGCAAATACCCATATTCAACATGATCTCTATCATATGATAGGCATTTCCACGGGATTACACCGACTGCATGAAAAGGCGTAATTCGCGGAAAATCACAGCGGTCAGGAAAGGTATTTGCAGGTGAACCGAAGGCATTGTCTTGGGCGTGAAATGCGCCATGCCGCTGCTTGTGGCCGTCCTGCTGGCCACCCCGTTAGGCGCGTTCTCCATTTCCCACAACCGTGGATGCTGCCGCCTATTGGCGGCGTGGTTGGGGTGATCTTGCGACTGTTTTACGTTGGTGGCGGCTATATCGGCCAGCGCGTCATGAATGACCGCCTTAGCCCCACCCATATCAAACAAGGCATTGCCATGCTCCTGCTTCTTCTCACGGCTATAATGATCTGGGCGCATATTCAAATGCGCACGATGTAACCAACTGAAACTTCACTAAAAGGACAGCTTATGTATAAATACCTTCTATTCGCGGCGGCTCTGCCATTTTCGTCCCAGTCCGCGCTGGCCGGGCAACTGGAAATTCAGCCCGTTGCCGACAATATCTATGCGCTGGTGGGCACTATTCAGCAACGCAGCCCCGAAAATTTTGGCAACAACGCCACTTTCGGCGTGATCGTCACCCCCGAGGGGGTGGTGCTGGTCGACGCGGGCGCCAGCTGGAAAGGGGCCGCGCAAATCGACACGACGATTGACCAGATAACCGACCAGCCGGTGAAATATGTGATCAACACTGGCGGGCAGGATCACCGCTGGCTGGGCAACGGCTATTGGCAGGCCCATGGCGCGGTTGTGATCACCTCGGCTGCCGCAGAAGCCGACCGTTTCGGGCGGCTTGATCAGCAGTTTGCCATGCTACGCAATTTTGCCGGCGATGCGGCTCTTGAGGGCACCGAGCCGGCGCATGCGGATATCACGTTTGACGCCACATATACCCTTGATTTCGGCGGCGAGCATATCGAGGTCATCCACCCCGAAACCGGCGGCCACACCCCGGGCGACAGTTTCGTCTGGCTGGCCGATAAAAGCGTAATGTTTTCCGGCGATATCGTCTTTGCCGAGCGTATGCTGGGCTTTCCTGAAGACCAATTCCTGAACTGGATCGCCGGTTTTGAAGCCATGGCTGCCTATGCACCCGAACATCTGGTGCCCGGTCATGGCCACGCGACCGATCTGGCCGGAGCCACCCGTGATACCTATGATTACCTTGTCAACCTGCGAGACAGGATGCGCGCCTATATCGCCGATGGTGGCGATATCATCGGCTCGGTCAATGTTGATCAGTCCGAGTTCAGCTATCTGGTCCATTTCAAGGACTTCGCCGGGAAGAATGCACAAAAGGCGTTTCAGGTCTTGGAATGGGAGTAGCGCCCCGCCACGATGGCGGGATATCGGACCAATTATTATTTAGCGGCAATATTAGGTATAATGGCGGAGGGGATGGGACTGACGTCGAACGTTCTCTGGTTCCTATGTCGCTAATGTTGAGCGTTAACGTTCAATGATTCGAAGCC
>CAZPQL010000046.1:0-24464 GCA_964588725.1 uncultured Rhodobacterales bacterium | reverse complement strand
AACGTGCCTTGGGTGCATCCGGCAACGCCGCCGGATTGTGCGATGTGGTCGTGCACGGCCTGCACGTCAAGCCCTTTTTCGTTGACCAGCGCACCGTCGCGTTCAACGATGGCCGTAATCAGCGCACCGTCATCCTCGGACAGAAATTTTGCCGCGTGGAAGCCCACGTTGCCCAAACCCTGCACGATAATTTTTTTGCCTTCAAGCGTACCGGATAAATTGGCCTTGGCGATGTCTTCGGGGTAACGGAAAAATTCCTGCAACGCGTATTGCACGCCGCGACCGGTGGCTTCTACGCGACCGGCAATTCCACCTGCATTGATCGGTTTGCCCGTCACGCAGGCACGCGCGTTGATGTCCGCTGTGTTCATGCGCGCGTATTGATCCACGATCCACGCCATTTCGCGTGCGCCCGTGCCCATGTCGGGTGCCGGAACGTTTTGCGACGGATGGATGAGATCGCGCTTGATCAGCTCATAGGCAAAACGCCGTGTGATCAGCTCCAGCTCGTGTTCCTCGTATTCGCGTGGATCGATCCGCAATCCGCCTTTAGAACCGCCAAACGGTGCTTCCACCAATGCGCATTTATAGCTCATCAGTGCGGCCAACGCCTCGACCTCGTCCTGATTGACGCCCATGGAAAACCGAATGCCGCCCTTTACCGGCTCCATATGTTCTGAATGCACCGAACGATATCCGGTAAACGTCTGGATCTGCCCGCGCAACCGCACCCCGAAACGCACCGTATAGGTGGCGTTGCAGACCCTGATTTTTTCCTCAAGACCCGGCGGCATATCGATCAGTGAAACTGCCTTGGAGAACATCATATCAACGGATTGACGAAAGCTGAGTTCTGTGATGCTCATGAGATTCTCCTCTGTTGTGTGTGCCGATAACTTAGACATCTTTTGTGAAAGGAAAAGGTTAACTTTGAGCAATCTGGTATGACGCGGCCCTGTTCGGCGTGTGGCGCAAAGACTCGTGTGGCGCTAATCCGACCCCGAAACCTGTGGTGCGGCGCAAGTGATGGTCAAACCATGTTCAAAATATGGCAACAATGCGTCGGACCGACTGAACTTTTCAAAAAAAACACCGCAAAATGCAATCATGGCAACGTTGTTTTCACTTCCGGATCACCTAAAATTTACGCCGGTTTATCCGGCGGCACAGCCAAATTCCGCATCCTTTGCACAATTCTGACGAAATTGGCCGCTAATTACTGGATCGTGTCGACTCGCAATCTGTTCCGCACGATACTTTGAAAGACCTGATCAACATGAAAAAACTTTTGAAACGATTTATCTGTGGAGAGCGCGGCAACGTCACGGTCGAATTTGTGCTGTGGCTGCCGCTGATCGCCGGTATTATCGTCGCGACGTTCGATCTGAATATCGTGCTGATGACCCAAAGCAATATGTATAACGTGGCACGCGATACTGCACGGCGTGTCTCGACAGGGCAGCTCAATGCATCCACCGGACAGGACTACGCGCAGCAATATCTCAATTATATGGGTTTTGAATACGGCGTCGAAATCACCACTGGCGAAAACGTCACCGTTGAAATCACCACCAGTCTGGGACGGGTGGCAGCGCTGGGCGTCATGGGTGCCATGAAGGGCTACAACCTGAACGCTTCGGTCACCATGCGGACCGAACCCGAATAGAACCCGCAACAGGGAGGCCGTAATATGATCTTATATTTGTACGAAACGCTGGACGGTGCGCTGCGCGACGAGCGCGGCACGGTCACACCTTTTGCGCTCTTCATGATGCTGGTGCTGTTTTTGTTTTCCGGGCTGTCCGTGGACAGCAACAACGCCTGGCGGGTAAAGTATATGTTGCAGGTCGCTGCTGATGCCGCCGCGCACGCCGCCGCGCTTGAGCTTCCGGACGAGGACGCGGCACTGGCCGCCGCGATGGAGGTGGCTGCATTGAATCTGCCGTCAGGCGAAAATTCGACCGCCATTCAACAATCTGACATCCGATTCGGATCGTGGGATGAGGACAATCAGATTTTTGACACCAATGCCGCAACCGCAGACGCGGTTTGGGTGACCGCAGGTCTGATTGACGCAAATTCCAACGCCTTGCCGACATTCTTTTTGCGGCTCGCCGGCTTCAAAAGCTGGAACGTACAGATCGACGCGGTCAGTTTTCGAAAAGAGTCATTGTCGGGCAAAAAATGTCAGGGTGACGCAATTGTCACCAATGGCGATTTCGAAATGACGTCCAATAACGACGTTTTCAACGGGTATTGTATTCACGGTGCCGAAGGCATCAAATTTGGCAACAACAACACATACGACGACGATGTGATCCTCAGCGTCGAAGATTTTGACGACATCGATTTTCCCGGATCGGTCGGCATGAGCACAACTGTAGGACGCGGAACGTCTTCAAGCAGTGCTTCGCTGACTTACGGTGACATATTCGAAGAGAACTCAATAAGCGCCAATTACGTGGACGACGTGGATTCGCTTGGTGATGACTTTCTGAACCCGTTTTATTCGGGCCAGCCAAGTTACATCAATACAGCGGCGGCCGTGATCGAACTGGACGCCAACGACGTCAAATACACTGATTTTATCCCCGGCCGTATTTATGAGATCGTTTGTGGAGGCTCCAGCGGTAGCAAAGCGCAGTTTTACTCCGGTGCCGAGGTGTCACAGGTGGTCATCGTATCGGAATGCCGATTGCAGCTTGGTTCGAATTCGATCTTCGAAGACGTGGTTCTGGTCTCGCGCGACACGGGCAGCAAGTCGGTCAAAGCCTCGGAAGGTGTTATTCTGGGGGCCGACGACAGTTGCGGCGCCGGTGGCGAAGTTTCGATTTACAGCGCGGGCAACGTCAAAAGCGCCGACAACGTGTTCATGTTCGGACTCAGCATTTCAGCCGTGGGCGACGTTGAACTTAGCGCGGCCTCCGACGGTGTCGAAGGTCTGAACATTCAGGCAAACGGCGATGTCAAAATGGCTGCTGATACCCGACTCGGCCTTTGTCCCGGCGCGATCAGCAACGAAGGCGAAGCGACGTACGCCTTCAAGATCGTGCGCTAGGCACGCGGGCGTTAAATCGCCCTTTGCTTTGATCCTGAAATCTGGTTTTCTGGCAGTTCGTGTTGCGGTGTAACGGCGTGACGACCATCCGGGGGCCAAATTGCGCTATTCAGCCTGGCAGATATTAAAAAACGGATTGACCGGTAACAAAGGCTGGCGGCCGGTCTGGCGCAGCCCCGAGCCAAAACCGTCTTATGACGCGGTGATTATCGGCGGCGGCGGTCACGGGCTGTCGACCGCCTATTATCTGGCCAAAAAACACGGGCTGACCAATATCGCGGTTCTTGAAAAAGGCTATTTGGGTGGCGGAAATGTGGGGCGCAACACCACGATCGTGCGCGCTAATTATATGCTGGAGGGCAATGCGCAGTTTTATTCGCATTCGCTGAAACTGTGGGAAAGTCTTGAACAGGAGCTGAATTACAACGCCATGCTGTCACAGCGCGGCTGCCTGATGCTGGGCCATTCGGACGGGCAAATGGACGCCTTGGCGCGGCGCGGTAATATGATGCACTTGACCGGCGACACCGACGCGCAGCTGTGGGATGTGGCCACCGTACGCAAACACATGCCTTACCTCAATTTTGACACTGCGCGGTTCCCGATTTACGGCGGGCTGATGCACTGGCGTGGCGGCACGGCGCGGCACGACGCGGTGGCATGGGGCTACGCGCGCGGTGCCGATATGCGGGGCGTCGATCTGATACAGAACTGCGAGGTCACCGGATTTCGCATTGAGAACGGCAAGATACGCGGCGTCGACACGTCACGCGGCTATATAGGTGCCGGCAAGGTGGGTCTGACCGTGGCGGGGCGCTCGAGCCAGGTTGCCGCCATGGCCGGGATGCGCCTGCCCATTGAAAGCCACGTGCTGCAGGCATTTGTCACCGAGGGGCTGAAACCGGTGATCGACCATGTTATTTCCTTTGGTATGGGGCATTTTTATATCAGCCAGTCCGACAAGGGCGGGCTGGTGTTTGGCGGCGATCTGGATGGGTACAATTCCTACAGCCAGCGTGGCAACCTGCCCATGGTCGAGCACGTGGTCGAGGCGGGCATGGCGCTGATGCCGATGATTGGCAAGTCGCGCATGCTGCGCAGCTGGGGCGGCATCATGGATATGTCGATGGACGGCACACCGATTATCGACAAAACCCCCGTGGAAGGCCTGTTTTTCAACGGCGGTTGGTGTTACGGCGGCTTTAAGGCGGTGCCGGCGTCGGGGGATTGTTTTGCCCATCTTTTGGCCACGGGGCACCATCACCCGGCAGCGGATAAATTCCTGCTGAACCGGTTCGAAACCGGTCACGTGATTGATGAAACCGGCAACGGCGCCACGCCGAACCTGCATTGAAGGGACTGCAAAAGTGCAACTTAGTTACGGGCCGCTTTTCCTGACTGCTTTTGTCGCATTGTCCGGCGTCGCCGCGACGGCGCAGCCTTCAGGCCCGACGCTGGGCTGTTTTGAGCGGGATTATTCGACCGCGCATCTGGCCCAAAACCCGCGCCAGATCGTGGCGCGCATGGTGCTGAACTTTGAGATCGACGCAAGTGGCAGTACCGAAATCGGGCGGATGGCCGTGTGGACCGCCAATCAGGGACGCCTGAAAGGCAGCGCAAATGCCGGGCGGCGGTTTGATCAGTTTCTGATCTGCTGGAACGACGAAACCTCAGCACGTTGCGCAGTGGAATGCGACGGCGGATCAATGCGCATCACCCGCGACTCTGGAAAAATATTGCAGTTCTCCACCAGCAACCTTTGGGTCGGCGAAACCGAAGGATGCGGCGGTGCCGTCGATCTGGCAGAAATCAAAGGCCAAACGGTAAGCTATCGTTTGAACCGTGCCGACGACGCCCTGTGCTCAGATGTTTTTGACCGCGATGAATAGGCTGGCCCAATGCGACTGAATTGCCCCTTATGCGGTGAACGCGACTTGCGCGAATTTCACTACCGCGGCTCGGCCAGGCTGATGCAGCGACCCTCAGACAAAGCCGGCGCGCAGGCGTTCCACGATTACGTGCATCTTCGCGACAACCCCACGGGCGTGAACCGCGAGTTATGGTTTCACGACATGGGGTGCCGCAGCTGGCTGGTGGTGGAACGGGACGTGACCACCCACGTCATCACGTCGGTCAATGCCGCCGACCTGAACCGGCCCGCGTCATGAGTCGTCTGACCGCGGGCGGACAGCTCGATCGCAGCCAGCAGATTCCGTTCACGTTTGACAAACGCACCTATCTTGGATTCAAGGGCGACACCCTGGCTTCGGCGCTGGTCGCAAACGACGTGCGTCTGGTGGCGCGCAGTTTCAAATACCACCGGCCGCGCGGCATCCTGACGGCCGGCTCTGAGGAACCCAACGCGCTGGTGACTCTCGGGCAGGGGGCCGAGGCCACGCCCAACGTGCGCGCCACCACGCAGGAGATTTATCGCGGCCTAAACGCTTACAGCCAAAACCGGTTTCCCACGCTTGGCTTTGACGCGATGGCGGTGAACGATTATCTGGCGCCGTTTCTGGGGGCCGGGTTTTATTACAAAACCTTTATGTGGCCGCCAAAATTCTGGGAAAAAATTTACGAGCCGATAATTCGCCGCGCCGCCGGTCTGGGCGCGCTGTCCGGGCAGGCCGATCCTGCGCACTTTGACAAGGCGTTTGCGCATTGTGATCTGCTGATCATCGGGGGCGGGCCTGCAGGATTGATGGCGGCGCTGGTGGCGGGGAAATCGGGGCTGGACGTTATTCTGGCGGACGAGGATTTTACCTTTGGCGGACGCCTGAACTGCGAAGTTATCGAGGTCGGCAAACAGGCCGGCGCGAACTGGGCGGCAGCCACCGTCACAGCGCTTGCCGCCATGGACAATGTGCGTCTCATGCCCCGTACCACGGTGACCGGCGTTTACGATGGCGGCACCTATGGCGCGCTGCAAAATGTCAGCGGGCATCTGGCACAGGCAACGGCGCAGACGCCTCTGGCCACATTTTGGCGTATCGCGGCAAAGCGATCCATTCTGGCGACCGGCGCCATTGAACGCCCCATCGCGTTTCCCAACAATGACCGGCCCGGCGTCATGATGGCGGGCGCGGTGCGTACCTATGTCAACCGCTTTGCCGCTGTGCCCGGGAAAGCGGTAAGTATTTTCACCAACAATGACAGCGGTCACGCGACGGCGCTGGATTTGTTGGCGGCGGGCGTCAAATTGGCCGCTGTGATCGACACACGCGGTGAAGTGCGTGCACTTGGCGACTATCCCCTGCTGGCCGGTGCCAGGGTCGTGGACACAAAGGGGCGCAAAGGGCTGGCCGAAATCACGGTGCGCACTCAGGCGGGCCGGCGCAAGATTGCCACCGATTGTCTGGGTGTCACGGGGGGGTGGAATCCGTCGGTACACCTGTCGTGTCATCTGAACAGCCGTCCGGTTTGGCGCGATGACATCGCGGCGTTCGTTCCGCGCGCCGGTGCAGTGCCCGGCATGGTCGCGGTCGGTGCCGCGGATGGCACGCTGACCACGGGCGGTGCGCTGAAATCGGGCGCGGCAGCGGCCCGCGCCGTGGTGACGGGTGCAGGCAGGAAAGTTACGCGCGTATCGCTGCCAAAATGCAGCGATGAACCAGTTGCGATGACGCCGTTCTGGCACGTCAATGATGCGCGCGGGCGTGTTTGGCTGGATATGCAAAACGACGTGACCAGCAAAGATATCGTCAGCGCGCACGCCGAAAATTTCCGCAGCGTCGAGCACATGAAACGTTATACCACGCTGGGCATGGCGACCGATCAGGGCAAAACCTCCAACATGGGCGCGTTGGCCGTGATGGCCGAATTGGCGGGGAGTCAAATTCCCGAAATTGGCACGACCACCTTTCGCCCGCCCTATACGCCCGTGCCATTGGGCGCGCTGGGGGCAGGGGGGGCGGACAAGGGTTTCGCGCCGCAGCGCTTTATCCCCTCGCACGATATGGCGGTTGAACATGGCGCGCAGTGTGTGGAGGCAGGGCTCTGGTATCGCCCCTCATGGTTTGCGCGCGACGGCGAGACCCATTGGCGGCAGTCGTGCGACCGCGAGGTGGCAATGGTGCGTAATGCGGTGGGCATTTGCGATGTCACCACGCTGGGTAAAATCGACGTGCAGGGTCCGGACGCGGCCAGGTTTCTCGACCGGGTTTACACCAATACCATGTCGCGCGTGAAAATCGGAAAAGTCCGTTACGGGCTGATGCTGCGCGAGGACGGGCACGTCATGGACGATGGCACCTGCGCGCGCTTTGACCGGGATCATTTCGTGATCACCACCACAACGGTGGGCGCGGGCGCGGTGATGGCGCACATGGAATTTGCCGCGCAGGTTTTGTGGCCCGAATTGGATGTGGCCATGATTTCGGTGACTGAGCACTGGGCGCAATTCGCCGTGGCCGGGCCACAGTCGCGGGCGCTGCTGGATGACCTGTGCACCGAGCCGGTGAGCGACGAAACGTTTCCCTATATGGGCCACGGGCCGGTCACGGTTGGTCGTGTCGCGGGGCGGTTGTTCCGTATCTCGTTTTCGGGCGAACACGCTTATGAAATCGCGGTTCCCGCGCGCTATGGCGACGCTTTGGCGCGTGAATTGACCGCGCGGGCCAAAGCGCTGGGCGGCGGGCTATACGGCATGGAGGCGCTGAACGTGCTGCGTCTGGAAAAAGGCTTTATCACCCACGCCGAAATCCACGGGCGGGTCACAGCCGACGACATCGGCATGGCGGCCATGGTCGCGGCCAAAAAGGATTGCATCGGCAAGGTCATGAGCAGGCGACCGGGGCTGCACGGGTCCGCGCGCGAACAGTTGGTCGGGCTGAAACCCATCGGCGCGGTCAAACAACTTTTGGGCGGGATGCACTTGTTTAACGAAGGCGACGATCGGGTGCGTACCAACGATCAGGGGTATACCACCAGCCACTGCTATTCGCCCATGTTGGGGCATTCGATTGCTCAGGGGTTTTTGAAAAACGGGCGGGCGCGCGTGGGCGACCGTATCGTCGCGGTGGATCACTTGCGCGGCGTTACCACCCTGTGCGAAATATGTAACCCCGTGTTCTTTGATCCCGACGGAGGGCGGTTACGTGGTTGAATTCGCACCCTGTTCCCCACTGACCGACGCGCTTTCGCTACAGCGCGGAGATGTGACTTTGCACGAAGTGCCCCCGGCACGGATTACTTCGATCACGCCGTTCAGGGATCGCGAAGCGGACTGTTCAAAAGCGCTAAGCGTAGCGCATGGACTCAAACTGCCCGCCACGGGTCGAATTATCACCAAAGGCGGCCAATCACTGCGCTGGGTGGGGCGCGGCGTGTATTTTTTAATGGGCGACAAGGCGGCTGCCAAATCGATTGCCAAGGTCGCGGCGCTCACCGATCAGTCCGACGGCTGGGTGGTTCTGCGGCTGGAAGGCGACGACGCCCGTGCAGTTATGGCGCGGCTTTGCCCGCTGGACTTGCGCGCCGCCACCTTCAAAAACGGTCATGTGGCGCGATCAGAAGTCGCCCATATGATGGCGGTGGTCTCGGGCAATAAAAGCGGGTTTGAGCTGATGTTCATGCGATCGTTTGCGCGCACGGCAGCGCAGCACATTAAGGACGCGATGGAAAGCGTGGCGGCGCAATCCGCCTGACGGCATTATTTTCGCAAGGCAGGCAGCCCGATGCCGGTACTTTCAAACCCGCCGTCCGCCGCGATCAACTGCCCCGTGACATAGCTGGCCTGATCGGAACATAAAAAACCGACGACGCTGGCGATTTCATCTTCCGAACCGTAACGCCCCAGCGGCATGGCGTCGTGATAAGCGTCGATAATATCCTGCGTGTGCACCGCCATCGCCAGTTTGGTGCGCACCGGTCCCGGCGCGACGCAATTGACCCGAATGCCATATTCGCCCAGTTCGGCGGCGTATTGGCGTGTCAAATGGATCACCGCCGCCTTTGACGTGCCGTAAGCCACCCGCAACGTCGAGGCGCGCAGCCCCGAAATACTGGCGATATTGACGATGCAGCCTTTGCTGCGTTTCAGGGCGGGTATCAGCGCCTGCGAGCACAGGAACACCCCGTCCAGATTGGTGGCCATCACGGCGCGCCAGCGCTTAAAATCGGTGTCCTCCAGCGGCCCGAAGTCGGCGATACCGGCATTGTTGACCAACGCGGCGACGGTTTTGAAACGCGCGACAGCCTGCGCCGCCATCGCCGCGACCTGATCGGGGTCTGACACGTCGCACACGACAGGCAAAACATTTTCCAGCGAGTCAGCAACACGCGCAAGCTCGGCTTCGTCGCGGTCGACCATGACGACGCCCATGCCCCGCGCCAGAAATAGTCTGGTGGTGGCCAGCCCGATACCGCGCGCCGCGCCTGTGACAATTGCGGATTTTGTAGTCACGTGGCCGGTTTCGCAGACGCCGCGCGCAGCACCTCAAAATAGGTGCGCCCGACGCGCATCTTTGGCCCGTAACCCTTGTCCAGCATCAGCGCGTGCACTTTGGGCAGGCGGTGGGCCGGAATGTGCATGACCAGATGGTGCTCCAGATGATAATTCACCCAATAAGGCGCAATAAACAGCCGCATCAGCGGCCCGGCCAACGTTGTGCGCACGTTCTGCAAGGGGTTGTCGGAAAATTCCACCGCGCCATGTTCGGCGATATTGCGGATACGCACCACCAATTGGAACCACGTCAGCAGCGGCAACGCCCAAAACGCCAGCCACCACCACCACGCACCGACGATCCAAAAGAGCGCAAACAACACGATATTGGCCAGCAGAGCGCGGCCCAGCTCGCCATTGCCGAACACCGACGGGTCGACCGCGCGACCGTCATTGTCCACATCCCCCGCCATTTTGTAGAACAACATGATTTGCGCCACCCGCAGCTTGACCCCCGTTTGTCCGCTAAGATCGCGGGTAAACTTGCGCCGCAGGCTGGCGCGGGTGGTAGGAAAGGGTTTTGACAACACAAGATCGGGGTCGTTTTCGGTTTGGGTAAAGCGGTGGTGCTGCAGGTGATACCGGCGATACTGCGGCAGGTCGGCAAGGATTACGCGCCCGCAAAACCATTCGCCGAAAAATTCGTTCAGGCGTCTGGTTTTGAACAGCGCGTTGTGCGCAGCCTCGTGCATCAAAATCGCCAGCCCCAACTGGCGCGAGCCAATGACGGCAATGGCCAGCAAAAACGTCAACGCGCTGGACCAAAGCGCAAAAACGGCCAGCGCAAGCGCGATCACGCCGTAACAATGCAGGATCAAAAAAGTGCCCGTCAGATCAGAACGCGCCGACAGCGCGCGGATTTCATTGGTGCTAAAGAACGACTTTCCCGGTGTCATAGTCGCGGCTCGCCTGTCAGGGGTGTGCCACCACGCTTACAAAATCACCCGACAAAAATCAAATTGTTGTTGCGAGCGGTCAAATTCCGCCAATGGTACCAGCGCCCTGATTTGAACAGGGGGCCTCTTGATCCACAATCAAGCGCTCTAACCAACTGAGCTACGCCGGCGTATCCATCGTCTGAATTATCAGCGGAAATAGGCAAGATGCACAGGTGGGTCAATACCGAAACGCGCGGCTTATTTCTTGGTACGGATCATATAGACCAGCCCGATAATGATTGCCGCGGCTACAAAGGCCGGTGCGGTCACGGCCGAAATCAATAGCGAAATATTGGTCACCACCGAGATCACGAATGCGCCGGAGTCCTCCCCCAAGAGCAAATAGACCACAACAATCACAGCCACCAGCGCGAGTCCTGTTTCCGTGACTTGCATGAAAATGCCGCTGATTGCTTTCAGTGCTTTTTCAAGTGCTTTCATGGTGTGCCCTGCCATGTGCCCGAGGGGAAGGAGGTGTCAATTTATTTTTGGAACATCATCAGAATGATACCCAGCGCAATCAACCCCGGTAGTCCGGCATTGCCCAGTTGCGCAATCAGCGCTGTGATGTTGGTGACAACGTCACCCAGGAACGCCATATTGCCCTGACCGACCAGCAGGGAGGCGACGATTGCAAGCGCAAGCAACGCGACCCCGATCTCGGTAAGGCTGCCAATGGCCTTTTTAATTTGATCCATTGTATTCCCTTTCTGCTCTTTCTTGTTAGCGCCCATGTTTTCAGGGACACATCCCAATGACATAGGCAAGTTTCCGCTTAGTCAACAAAATGTTGAATTGACATCCCATATTTAGGGATAAAAGACCTAAAATTGCGTAAATATAGGTGTGAACGCAATATTAATACGACATAATCGTCCATATTGTCGTTGATTCGTAAACAATAGGGGCTGCAGTGACATGGTCTCACGGGGTGTTTCGGTCGTATGTGCAGGGCGAAAAGACCGGCGCACGGGGGCGTGATCCGCCCGCGCACGGCTGATTTCCCGTAGGGGCCCTTGCGGACCCCTTCGTCGTTGACTAGCGAGTCCTCACAGACAGGAGTCCGACATGGGTATCAACAACGACAGCGAAATCGCCGCCAACCTGCAAATCGGGCCGACCGACCGCGGTATGGTGCGCATCTATATCGAAACCGCCGACAAGGGCCTTCCCCTGGATTTCGAGCCTGAAGAGGCTGAAGATATTGCTGCAGAACTGAATGCCGCCGCCGCTAAGGCGCGGGCAAAATCCCGCTGAACCGTGACGACACCGCAGGGTCGGTGAACGCGCTCAGGCGCGCCGCCGAATCGCGACCGAATTTCAGGATCAGTTTCTTACGCCGTGCCGCGTTCAATTCCGTGCGCGCACCCATAAGCAGAATTTCACCGTCAAAAGCGTCGCACAATATGACGCCGGTGTCGCCCGGCAACTGATGACGCGGAAAATCCGCGTCCACCGCCCAGAAAAACCTGTCGCACCAATCCAGATAGCCCATCCATTTGTGATCGGCGCGAAAATCGGCCAACGACGACTTGCATTCGATAATCCAGATCTCGCCTTTGGTGCCCACTGCCATAATGTCCACGCGCAAGCGCCTGGTCGGCACGAATTCGGTCAACGTGCGAAAATCCAGACTGTGCAGATGGCGACAGGTGCCGCGCGCCAGGCGCTGCCCCGGTGTTGAGCATGAAGTCATGGCTGCAATAGAACAAGACATGAACAAAACGTCAAGCGGAACGACATTGACCGATTGATTTTACGCCTAAGGGCACTTATGTTCAAAAACGGCGGGTACTGCCCTAATCGTGAGAGGCCTCATTCCAGTGGCCTTACATTTTCGTAAGGGAGCTGGCTCTGCGACTGACCGTGGTCTAACGTATCCGGCGCCCCCCTGGTTCATCCAGGCTCTCGGGAATAATATACCTCCACGACCGTGATTCCATGCGGTCCCGCCACTTTTACAGACCAAAGCGAAATCAGGCGAAAAAGCCGATTTGCTTGTGGAATGGGGCTGTCTTAGCGATTGAAAACAACTAGAACCCCGTTCATGACCAAAATCGCAGATCAAAAAACGGCTCAACGCAAAGCCGCATTCGCCCGACGCAAAACCGCCCATACGCAGGGTCTGGATGGCGGGGGCTGCACCACGCTGACCGCCTGTCTTGAAGACCTGGGCGAAAACAAGACAATTGCCGCCTATATGCCGATCCGAACCGAGATCAACCCGTTGGCGGTCATGGCAAATTTGGTCGATCGGGGCACATGCGTATGTATTCCGGTTATTGTGGCCACGGATGAAGCCCTGAAATTCGCGCGGTGGACGCCTGACACCCCTATGGTCGACGGGCCGTTCGGCGCTGCAATCCCCGCCGCGCCGGAATTTGTCACCCCGCACATCATTGTCACGCCACTGCTGGCCTTTGATGCGGACGGCTTTCGTCTGGGTTACGGCGGCGGGTTTTATGACCGCTCGTTTGCGCAGCTGCGCGCCGGCCAAGACGCCATCGGTATCGGTTTCGCCTATAGCGCCCAGCAGGTCGACCGCGTGGTGACCGAGCCAACCGATCAGCGGCTCGATATGATCGTCACCGAACGCGGTCTATTGAAAATCTAGACCGCGTTCAGGGTTCATCTTTGTCCAAATACTCGCGCCGCAGGCAGGCTCAAAACCAGGGGTTTTGAGCGCGGTCCTGACAAAAGCGACCGCAGGTCTTCTTTTGGCCGGATCGCATTCGCGCTTGCCCTACCAAGTGTCGCCGCGTACCTCTCGGACATGAGATTACTTTTCCTTGGCGACGTCATGGGCCGCACCGGCCGCGACGCCATCGCCAGCCAAATTCCAACCTTGCGCCGCGACTGGGCGCTCGATTTCATCGTGGTGAACGGCGAAAACGCCACGGCCGGTGCAGGGCTGTCGGGCGCGCATGCCAAAACCATGCTGGATACAGGCATCGACTGCATCACACTGGGCGACCACGCCTTTGATCAAAAAGACATGACCACTTTCATCGACTCCGAGCCGCGCATCCTCCGCCCGCTTAACTACGCCCGCAGTGCGCCGGGAGTCGGCGCGCGGTTGTTTCACGCCGCCAGGGGCAAGACGGTGCTGGTCGTGCAAATTCTGGGTCAGGTCTTCATGAAGAAACCTTTTGCCGATCCCTTTGGTCTGGTCGACAAAGTGCTTAAATCCCATCGGCTTGGCCATGGTGCCGACGCCGTCGTTGTCGATATTCACGCCGAGGTCACCTCAGAGAAAATGGCCATGGGCCACTGGTGCGACGGGCAGGCGTCTCTGGTGGTCGGCACCCACACGCACGTGCCGACCGGCGATTGCCAAATCCTGCCCAAAGGCACTGCGTATCTGACCGACGCCGGTATGTGCGGTGACTACAATTCGGTGATCGGCATGGACAAAGGCGAACCCTTACGCCGGTTTATCACTGGTATGCCCAAAGAACGGTTCAAACCGGCGTCGGGCGAGGCCACGCTCAGTGGTGTGTTGGTTGAAACCGACGACGCTACCGGATTGGCCAGGACCGCCGCACCGGTGCGGCTTGGCGGTCGTTTGCAACCGTCGGTTCCTGAATGACGCTGCGCTATCGCCTGATGGCCGTATTGGTCATGATGGGCGCGGCCTGGGGGCTAAGTCTGCCGCTGGCAAAAATCGCGGTCTCAACGGGTCACGCACCGCTGGGGCTTGTGGTATGGGAACTGGTCTTTGCCGTCACGATTTTATTGATCATCTCGCTGATGCGGCGCAAACCGGTTGTATTAAAGCGCCGCGATGTGGGTATGTTCGCTTTTGTGGCGCTGTTTGGCACCTTGGTCCCCACCACGCTGTGGTTCGTCAACGCCCGTCATTTACCGGCGGGCGTTTTGGCGATTGTGATCTCGCTTGTGCCGATGTTCTCATTGCCCATCGCGGTGTCGCTGCGCTTGGAAAAATTCAGTTGGGTGCGATTGCTTGGGGTGATACTGGGCCTGTTGGCGATTGTGTTGCTGGTCGGACCGTCGACCAGCCTGCCGGACCCCTCCAAAGTCGGGTTCGTTCTTTTGGCGCTGATAGGGCCGATTTGCTACGGCATCGAGGGCAACGGTGTCGCCAAATTCGGCATTGGGGATTTGGATGCGGTTGAGCTGATCCTGGGCGCGTCGCTGCTGTCGCTGTGTATTGCCGTGCCGGCAGCACTTCTTACGGGGCAATGGGTGAACCTGTGGAAGATTTGGGCCGCGCCGGAATGGGCGATTTTTGGCGCGGCGGTCGTCAGCACGCTGGCCTATGTGACCTACCTGTGGCTGGTAGGCCGTGCCGGACCGGTTTTTGCAGCGCAGGTCAGCTATCTTGTGACCGGATTTGGTGTGTTCTGGGCGATCATCCTGTTGGGAGAACAGTATTCCGGCTGGGTGTGGGGCGCGTTGCTGCTGATGCTCGGGGGGTTGTTTCTGGTGCAGCCGCGCGGGCAAACGCCGTCTTGAGACCGTCGCACAATTAGGCCAAGCTGGCGCAAGCCTTCAAAGGGAGCGCCATGCTCGATATCATCCCCGCAGGACCACCGCAGGCCGCTGTTGCGCTGCTGGTTGTGGGTGCGATGTTTGTCCTGTTCGTGCGCGAAGTATTTCCAACCGAGGTCACCGCGATCGGCGGCGCGGCTACAATGCTCTTGCTGGGTATCCTGCCGTATCAGGCCGCGCTGAACGTATTTTCCAACCCTGCGCCCTGGACTATCGCGTTCATGTTCATCGTCATGGGGGGATTGGTGCGCACCGGCGCGCTTCAGTGGATCACAACTTTGGCCGAGCGCCGCGCCGGTGAGAATCCCAAAAGCGTGCTGGTGGTTCTGACTATGCTTGTGGTGATTTCCTCGGCGTTCGTTTCCAACACGCCCGTGGTTGTCGTCATGATCCCGCTTGCGGTTCAACTGGCGCGTACTTTGCACGTGGCCCCGTCCAAACTTTTGATTCCGCTTAGTTATATGGCGATTCTGGGGGGGACGACGACGTTGATCGGCACGTCAACCAACCTGCTGGTCGATGGTGTGGCTCGCGCGCAGGGGCTGGAACCGTTTTCAATTTTCGAGGTCACCAAGCTTGGGGTCATTCTTGTAGCATTCGGGCTTTTGTACCTGCGCATCTTTGCGCCGCGCCTTTTGCCCGACCGTCAATCGATGGCAGGCCTGCTGAGCGATCGCGGCAAAAAACGATACTTTACCGAAGTGGCGCTGCCTGCCGGGTCCGGTTTGATCGGACAGGCATTGGCTGACATAGACATTTTCAAGCGCGACGGCGTGCGGGTGGTCGACGTATTGCGCCGCGACAGGTCATTGCGGCGAGATCTGAGTAAGGTGACGCTGGCCGAAGGCGACCGCGTGGTGCTCCGTACCCAGGTAAGCGAGCTTTTGGGCCTGCAGGCGGACCCTTCGCTGCGCATCGTCGATAAGCTGTCGTCGGTGCAAACCGAAACGGTCGAGGCGCTGATCTCCCCGGGGTGCCGCATGATCGGTCGCAGCATCGGCAATATGCGTCTGCGGCGTCGCTACGGCGTTTATCTGCTGGCGGTACACCGGCGCAATCAGAACATCGGGCGCCAGCTTGACGATCTGGTGGTGCGCGTGGGCGACACTTTGCTGCTCGAGGGCGCGGCCGAAGACATTCAGCGTCTTGCTGCCGACATGGAGCTTGTCGATATCGCCAAACCCCGCGCCCGCGCCTACCGCCGCCGCCGTGCGCCGATTGTTCTGGCGGCGCTGGCGGGGATCGTGGTGCTGGCGGCGCTTGGTGTTGCGCCGATCTTTGCGCTTGCTGCCATCGCGGTCGCTGTCATTTTGCTTAGTCGCTGTATCGATGCAGAAGAGGCATTTTCGTTTGTCGACGGGCGTTTGCTGGCGCTTATTTTTGCCATGTTGGCCGTGGGTGCCGCGCTCGAGGCCTCGGGCGCAGTGGCGCTGATCGTGTCGTATGTCAGACCGGCGCTCGCGGGGTTGCCGCCGTTTTTCATCGTTTGGGCGATCTACCTGCTAACGTCGCTGTTGACTGAAATGGTATCCAACAACGCCGTAGCCGTGGTGCTGACACCCATTGCGGTTTCGTTGGGCGCGGCGCTGGGCGTTGATCCGCGCCCGCTGGTGGTGGCGGTGATGGTCGCGGCGTCGGCGTCCTTTGCTACCCCCATTGGCTATCAGACCAACATGCTGGTTTACGGCCCCGGCGGCTACAGGTTCACTGATTTCCTGCGTATTGGCGTGCCGCTCAATATATCGGTCGGTTTGGTTGCCAGTGTGTTGATCCCGATGTTCTGGCCGCTTTAAGCGGGCAATGGCCGTCGGTATCCCCGTGCTATCGCCTGTCTCGCGTCTGAATTGAGGGCCGGAATCGTGTCGTAAATATTTGAAAATTATCAATTAATTGGAAAACTCTGTTAAGAAATTTATCCGGTATGGCGGTATAGCTGCCAGTCTTTTTTTAAGCGATGAAAATCTTCGCGCATCCGGGATTTTATCGTGGCGAATTCAAGCGCAAGCGCGCCTTGAAATATTGGCATCCGCTCGACTATAACCCGCAGAGAAAACCAGAACCGCAGGGATAACACCATGGCAGGCCACTCCAAATGGGCGAACATTCAGCACCGCAAGGGCCGTCAGGATGCGGTGCGCTCCAAACTGTTTTCCAAACTGGCCAAAGAGATTACAGTCGCCGCCAAAATGGGCGACCCTGACCCCGACAAAAACCCGCGCCTGCGCATGTCGGTCAAGGAAGCAAAGTCAAATTCGGTACCCAAAGACGTGATCGACCGCGCCATCAACAAGGCGGTTGGCGGGGACGCCGAGAATTACGACGAAATCCGCTACGAGGGCTACGGCCCCGAGGGTGTCGCAGTGATCGTTGAGGCGATGACAGACAATAGAAACCGCACGGCATCGACTGTGCGCTCGATCTTTACCAAATCCGGCGGCAATCTGGCCGAAACCGGCGCTGTGTCCTTCATGTTCGACCGTGTGGGCCTGGTCACCTATGGCACCGATACCGGCGACGCCGAGACGATCATGGACGCGGCGATCGACGCCGGAGCGGATGACGTGGAAAGTTCGGACGACGGGCACGAAATTTACTGCGAAGCGACCGATCTGCACGAAGTTTCGGGCAATCTGGAAGCCGCACTGGGAGAATCAGAAACCACAAAGCTAATCTGGAAACCCAACGTCTTGACTCCGCTTGATCTGGCGGGGGCCGAAAAACTAATGAAATTGATTGCCGCGCTCGAAGACGATGACGACGTCCAGACCGTCACCGCCAATTTCGATATTTCCGAAGAGGTGATGGCGCAGCTATAGGCGGCAGCTTGTCATTCGTAATAAATCTCGTTGTCGTTCAAATAGACGTTGGACGCAGCGCAAATGTCGATCGAAATGGGATCATCCACTACCTCGCTGCCGTCAGAGCCAAGCCAACCCACGGCAAAAACCTGATCACACGCGCCGGTATCGGCGGTGAATTGGGCTTGTGCTGACTCGCCCGGCGAAATTTCCACGCCTTCCAGCCAGTTGTCGCTCCACCCCGAGCCATCGTTGGTATAAAAACTGACGACGATATTGTTGGTCGTGTCGTTATATATCTGAAAGTACCCCTCAGAGCCCGTCCCCTGCGCATGCGCGCCTGCGGCGGCCAGAATGAAAGCCGCAGTCGCGGCGTGTTTCAAAATTGACATGGTCTTTTCTCCTGAATAGCCTGGTTCGTTATGGTCGCAGTCTACTTGGAAATGCGCAGGCGTCCAAGAAAACCGTGTGATTTATTTTGTCCGTGCCGGATTTTGTCGCTAGACTGGATTTCGTGCCTAAGAAATTGGAAGTATGAAAATGAAAAAGATTGTGGTGACTTTGTCCACTTTGGTGGTTTCTCTGCTGGCGGGCGCAGCCCATGCCGAACTGACCATCTGCAATAACGCGTCCGTGCAGCACAGTCTTTCGATCGCTTATAAGGACGGTGACAACTGGACGTCGCACGGTTGGTGGAACATCGATTCGGGCGAATGTAAGGTGGTTTTGGGCGGGGATCTGAAAAATCGCTATTATTACTACCGCGCCACAGCCTCCGGTCGCACGTTTAGCGGCGAAAACTACTTTTTCTGCGCCGCCTCCAGCGCCTTTGACATCGTCGGCGATTCTGATTGCGCCGGGCGCGGATATGATGAGGTCGAGTACCGTAAACTCGACACCGGCAAAACCGCCAAGTCATTTACGCTGACCCTGACCGAACCGGCGGGGTCGGGCGGGGACAGTGCCGCGACCGCACCCACGGGGGGCGGTGATCCGATCAATTCAAGCGGCATCCTGCTGGGCTGTGAAATTATCGACGGTGCCGAATTTTGCTCAATATTTGCCGATGGGTTCACCATGAACGCCTTTAGCGGCTCGGGCACGCCCGCGCACATCATCGACCGGCTTTATAACCTGCCGGAAAATTCCGCCGTCGCCTTTGAAGGCGCATTGTCCAATTTCACCGACTCCACCGTGGAACTGGTTCTGTCGTCGGTCACGCCGATACGCGACGAATTCGCGTCCTACCGCACCCAGCTTGAAGGTCAGTGGTACGACGTCAGCGACAGCCGTTCAACGGTGCTGTTTTCGCAAACCCGCAAAGAAGATTTCTACGACGACCAATACGTCGCCGGCGGCGCCATGCACATCGCAGACACCTGCTCTGGCAGCCACGGTGACGGCCCGGCGATCATCGTGTCCGAGGACGGCGACCCCGAAACGCTGTGCTACATCATCGTTCATATCGACCAGTTAAATCTGACCCTAAGCTATGTAGGTGGCACAGGGCAATTCCTGGAATTTCGCAAACTGGATTAAACGAAAACTTTTTTACGCCTAATATCAGCATGTAGGCAGATATTGTTAATGTAAACTTGCCCGACATTTTTATTGATTGACTGGTCAGTCAATAATATTGAAGCCGGGTTAAATTTCCCGGGAGTCGCACCTTGCCCAAAATTGGAATGGAACCAAAACGCCGCGCGACCGTCTCAACGCCATTATCGCCGCCAGTTTTATCCCGAGAATTTTGAGGTGCACGCGGTTTCTGCTTGGCTGATTTTCCAAGCGCAATTCGGCAAATAGTATTGCGATGGTTTCGGTCAGACTAAAATGCAACCGGCCTTGTATTCACCACAATATGTTGATAATTTTTTTGTTTGTTATCAAGTAGTCATTCACATAGCTTCATCTGATCTTTATTGATCAACCAATCAATAACAGCGACACGTCTACCTCTTTCGCGGGTCAATCAGCGAAGTCATCAGGTTATCGATCGAAATCATTCCAACCAGTTTGTTTTTCTTTTTCACACCCACGGGTACGCTTACCCCTCGCGCGGCAACCAGCGACATGACGGTCTTCACCGGATCGTCCGCGCTCACAAAAACTTCCGGTTTTTCGTTGTCCAATTTGCTCATCACATCCTTGGCGCGAAGAACCCCCAGCGGATTCATATGAGCGACAAAATCGGCGACATATTCAGTGGCCGGTTCTTTGAAAATATCCTGCGGGGTGCCGCATTGAACAATCCGCCCGCCCTCCATTATTGCAATCCGGTCTCCGAGTTTGAACGCTTCGTCCAGATCGTGAGACACAAAAATAATTGTCCGTTTCAGTTTTTGCTGCAGCTCAATCAGCTCGTCCTGTAACCGGGTTCGGATCAGCGGATCAAGAGCTGAAAACGGTTCGTCCATCAACAGAATCGGTGCTTCGGTTACAAAGGCGCGGGCCAGACCCACCCGCTGCTGCATGCCACCTGACAGTTCACCAACTTTCCGATCAGCCCATTCCGGCAGGCCCACAAGGTCCAGTTGCGCATCCACCCGTTTGTTGCGCTCAGCGACGTTGACCCCCGCAAGTTCCAGCCCAAGGCCAACATTGTTGCGGACGCTGCGCCACGGCAAAAGTCCAAATTGTTGAAAAACCATCGCAACGCGATTGAGGCGAATGTGGCGCAGTGTTGCTTTGTCGGCGGCAGAAATATTAACCATTTCCTTGCCGTCATTCACCTTAACGCATCCCCGCACCACCGGATTAAGACCGTTTACAGCCCGCAGCAGGGTTGATTTCCCGGAACCCGAAAGGCCCATGAGCACCAGAATCTCACCCTCGCTGACCTGCAACGAGCAGTCATGCACGCCCAATACCTGTCCGGTCGCCGCCTGAATTTCACTGCGGCTTTGCCCGGCGTCCATCATCGGCAGGGCTTGCGCGGGTTTCTTACCAAACACGATGTTCACCGCGTCAAATATGACCGCGGTACTCATTTTTCGTCGCCTTTTAATCGTAGCATCCGGTCCAGCATGATGGCCACCACCACGATGATAAACCCACTTTCAAACCCAAGGGCGGTATTTACCTGATTAAGTGCCCGCACGACCGGCACTCCCAGCCCGTCTGCCCCCACCAGCGCAGCAATGACCACCATGGACAAAGACAGCATAATTGTCTGATTCAGCCCCGCCATGATTTGCGGCAAAGCGTAGGGCAGCTCAATTTTCCACAAAATCTGCCTGCCGGACGCGCCAAAGGCTTCTGCTGCTTCGGTCAACGGTTTGGGTGTTGAAGACACGCCAAGGTGGGTCAGACGAATTGGCGCGGGCAGCACGAATATAACAGTGGCCATCAGGCCCGGTACAAGCCCGATGCCAAAAAACACTATCGCCGGGATCAGGTAAACGAAAGTCGGCAACGTCTGCATCAAATCCAGAACCGGCCGCATGTAGGCATAAAGCCTTGGCCGATGCGCTGCACCAATGCCGATTGGCACGCCAACAACCATGCAAACAACACAGGAAGACAGCACCAGCGTCAGGCTCTCGGTGGTTTCTTCCCAGTATCCCTGATTGAGAATGAACAAAAACCCCAACAAAACCAGCAGACAGGTCCGCCAGGACCGCTGTATAACCCAGGTCAGGCCAACGAAGGCGGCAACCGTGACAAGCGGGTGCGGGGACTGCAATACCCAAAGAATGCCGTCGATCAGATTTTCCAGTAGCAGAGATAAGCCATCAAAAAACCATTCGCCGTTGTCCTGCAACCATTCAAAGATTACTTTGGCGGTTTTGCCCACCGGAATTTTAGTTTCGGTCAGCCACTCCACGGCACACCCCCCAAAAAAACAGAGACCCCGCCAAACTAATGGCGGGGCCGTTTTTTATTCAACCTAAATCAGAGTCCCAGTGCCGCGTTCACCGCCGCGGTCGCGTCGCCGCCGTCTATCGTCATCACACCATCCAGCCATCCGGCCAGTACGCCGGAATTGGCTTTCAGCCAAGCCGCCGCCGCATCGTTGGCGTCCTCACCGTCGTTCAGAATGGCGCCCATGATTTCGTTTTCCATGGCCAAAGTGAACTTAAGATTGCTTAGCAACGCACCCACGTTCGGGCATTCGCCGACATAGCCGGCTCGGGTGTTTGTATAGACCGTTGCACCACCCAGATCGGGGCCAAAGTAGTCGTCACCGCCCGTCAGGTAAGACATGTCAAAATTGGCGTTCATGGGATGGGGTTCCCAGCCCAAAAATACCACCATCTCGCCCTTTTTGTCGGCACGGGCAACTTGTGCCAACATTCCCTGCTCAGAGCTTTCAGCGACCTCAAATCCGTTCAGACCAAAGGCATCGCTGTTGATCATGTCGAGAATCAGCCGGTTGCCGTCATTGCCGGGCTCGATACCGAAAATCTTGCCGTCCAGCTGGTCGCGGAACTTGGCGATATCGGCAAAACTGCCCAGTCCGGCGTCAGCAGCGATTTTGTTGACCGCCAATGTGTATTTGGCACCTTCAAGATTTTCACGCACCGTGTCCACGGTGCCAGCATCGCGGTATTTGGCAATATCTCCTTCCATGGTTGGCATCCAGTTGCCCAGAAAAACGTCTACGTCGTTGTTTTCCATGGAAACGTAAGTTACCGGCACCGACAGAACCTTTACATCCACATCATAGCCAAGTGCGCGAAGCACGGTGCCGGTGGCAGCTGTTGTGGCTGTGATGTCGGTCCAACCGACGTCAGAAAAGGTGACTTTGTCACAGGCGCCTGCAAGCGCAGCTGATGCAAAGATAGTTGAGACCGCAAAGCTGGCCGCCACAATTTTCAGGTTTTTCATGCTGTCGTTCTCCCGTTTAAGCAGAAAATAGAAATTGTCATTTTTATTGATTGACTAGTCAATTAAAAATGAACCAATATCGAAATGCAAGCGATAATTCGCGGAGCTGGTGACCGGAAAGAACGTCGTGCCAAAACTTGGAACGAAACCAATTCGAAGGGCTGCTCTGGTTCAGGCGGCGATACACGAAATCGGCGCTGCCGGATCGCTTGACGTGACCGTCAGCCAGATCGCCAGCCGAGCGGGCATGTCCAGTGGTTTGGCGCATCACTATTTTGGTTCCAAAGACGCGCTGTTTCTGGCGGCCATGCGCCACATTCTGACGGCGTTTGGCGCACGGGCGCGGCACGAACTTGAGTCGACAGAAACGCCGCGCGACCGTCTCAACGCCATTATCGCCGCCAGTTTTAGTCCCGAGAATTTTGAGGCGCACGTGGTTTCCGCGTGGCTGATTTTCTATGTGAAGTCCCAAAACCTGCCGGGTGCGAAACGGCTGTTGCGAATCTATATAAGCCGCCTGCGTTCAAATTTGTTGTTTGCACTACGCGGCCTGACAGGCGACGCCAATGCCCGCGTTATCGCCCAGACCACCGGTGCGTTGATTGACGGCCTCTATATCCGCCATGCGCTTGGCGATCAAACGTTGGACCGGTTTCAGACCATGGCGCTGGTTTGGGATTATCTGAACGTAAAACTGCAATAGACCGGACAGGAGCAACCATGATGCGCGTACAACCGCAAGCCAGCCACTATGTGGACGGCGCATATGTCGACTCCGTTCAGGGTGAGACCCTGGAGGTGACCTATCCGGCAACGCAAGAAATCATCGCACGCCTGCACTGCGCCACGCCCGACCTGATTGACACAACGGTCAGCTGCGCGCGCGAGGCGCAGATCGGATGGGCAAAAACCCCGCCCGTGGAACGCGGTCGCGTTCTGTGTCGTGCAGCGGCCATGATACGCGCAAAAAACCGCGAATTGTCCATGCTCGAAACGCTGGACACCGGCAAGCCGCTTCAGGAAACGCTGGTGGCGGACGCGGCGTCCGGTGCTGATGCGCTGGAATTTTTCGGCGGGTTGATCGCGGCGCAGACCGGCGAATACATCCCTCTGGGCGATGATTTCGCCTATACCGTGCGCGAACCCCTTGGCGTGTGCGTGGGGATCGGCGCGTGGAACTACCCCACCCAAATCGCCTGCTGGAAAGCCGCCCCGGCGCTGGCGTGCGGCAACGCGATGATCTTGAAGCCGTCCGAGCTGACCCCGCTTGGCGCGCTGAAACTGGCCGAAATATTGACCGAGGCAGGTCTGCCGCCCGGTGTATTCAACGTCTTGCAGGGCGCAGGCGACGTGGGCGCAGCGCTGGTGACGCACGGCGGCGTCGACAAGGTGTCGCTGACCGGATCGGTGCCGACGGGGCAAAAAGTATACGCCGCTGCTGCCGCCGGGATCAAACATGTGACCATGGAACTGGGCGGGAAATCACCCCTGATCGTATTTGACGACGCCAATGTCGACGATGCCGTCGGCGCAGCGATGCTGGCGAATTTCTACTCGTCGGGTCAGGTGTGCTCCAACGGGACAAGGGTGTTTGTGCAAAAGGGTATCAAAGCGGCGTTTCTTGAACGTCTGGCCGCGCGCAGCGACGCCATCGTGCTTGGCGACCCCATGGACGAGGCCACGCAAATGGGTCCGTTGATTTCAAAAGCCCAGTTTGACAAGGTGCTGGCCTATATCGACATCGGCAAAAACGAAGGCGCGCGTCTGGTTTGTGGTGGTGCCGCGGGCGAAGGACTGTTTGTCAAACCCACGGTGTTCACCGACGTAACCGACGCCATGCGCATCGCGGTCGAAGAAATATTCGGGCCGGTCATGTCGGTGCT